>JACDAN010000150.1 GCA_013695385.1 Actinomycetota bacterium
CCGCGTCCGCGATAATTCGTTGGTGCTCGCACTCACCGCTGTCGCTGCCGCTGTCGCGCTTGCCGTGCCGGCCGCCGCCCCGCCGCCGAACGCCCCGCTCCCATCGGGCGCAGCACCGGTTGCCCAGCGGCTCACGGCCGCGACGGACTCGCTCTACTCCGCGGTGGCCTTCTGGCGTGCCTCCGAAGCTCCGCGGCCGCCGCGCGAACTGCGCCTCTGGGCGCTCCACCAGCAGCGCCTTTATCTTGCCCTCGGCCTCGCGCGACCCCAGGTCGGCGAGGCGGTCGTCGGTCGGCTTCCTCGAGAGCTTCGCGCAAACGCACGCGATGTGCTGACCGCGCGACGGTCACTCGTGCGCCTCACGCCCCCGACGAAGCGACCGCTGTCGGATTTCCGAACTGGTCGGGCCGAACCGGCCGAGCGGCTCCTCGGCTACTACCGGGAGGCGCAGCGTCGGTTCCGTGTGCCCTGGCAGGTCCTCGCCGCGGCGAACTTCGTCGAGACGGCGTTCGGCAAGGTACGCTCCCCCAGCACCGCCGGCGCGCAGGGACCGATGCAGTTCCTGCCAGCGACCTGGCGCGCGTACGGCCTCGACGGCGATATCTACGACCCGCGCGACTCCATCCTCGGAGCCGCCAACTACCTCCGCGCTTCTGGTGCCCCTCGCAACCTCGGGCGCGCCCTCTACGCCTACAACCACTCCAAGCTCTACGTCGACGCTGTCCTCGCGTATGCGCGTGTGATGCGCCGCGACGTGCGTGCGTTCTACGGCTTCCACGCCTGGCAGGTGTTCGTGCGAACACCGAGCGGCTACCGGCGGATCACGAACCCGTAGAGAGACTCATGGCAGGCCCGGTGCGCCGATGCTGAGCTCGGCGGCGACACCCCGCGAGCCGTCGGCGTTCATGACGACGATGTTCAAGCTCCCGTCCTCGGGCTCCCACTCGAGCGTCTGTTCGCCGGCTCCGGTCGTAGAGGCAGCCCAGAACGTCTGGTCTGCGTGCGGCCCCTCGGGCGCGCCGCCCCGGCGCGCCCGAATACCCGGCCTCGTCGATCTCCGTGACAAACGTTGGGCGACTCCTCCAGGTACTCAGCGAGTCCGCCTCGCGGGCGATGCCGACGAACACCGGACGCTCGCTCTCGCTGCGGATACGAACCGTCCCAAAGAAGTCCGTCGACACGCCGAAGCTGCTCGATCTGGTCGAGCCATCCTTGCCACGTCTGCACTCGCGAATCAGGCATCGCCGGGCCGCTTCAGTACCAAATATCGGTACAAAGTCGAATCAGACGACGTTCGGTCGCTTGGACGAACGGGGCGTTGTCGGCTCAACGGAGCGGCGCAGGAGTCGAACCTACCGAGCCGTGGGTCACGACCTCACCGGTTTTGAAGGTCTGCCGACCATAGTCCTTTTGGCTACGGGAGCGGCCTTTCGGGGCCGCTCCCGTACCACTAGATGCGGTGAGGTGCGCTGAGTCCGGTACACAATCCGGTACGAAGTTACGACCCGGCCACAGCCTGCCCGGCCGCGAGATCACATCGGCGTCGAACGCGACCGACTACCAGGCGAGACGGCTCGGGGCCGCCACGGGCCGCCGCAATGCCCGCCGTACCCCGTCGCCGTTAGGACATTCGCCCGGACCAGCAGTCTGGTTCACCGACGACGCGTCTTTGTGCCGTACTAGGCGTTCAACGCTGGCGTCGAGACGTCGAAGAACGCCGTCCCCAGCGTGAAGACGGCGTCCTTCTCGACGACGGCCGGGGTTACCGAGATTGGCTTGTTCCAGCTACCTCCGGCGTGATGTGTGCGTTACCGCTGCTGACCCGGAGCCTTGCAGAGTGAGCCGCCCTGATCCGGATCACGGCAGTTGCCGCGCCGATCGAACGTGCCCTTCGCGACCTCCACGCCCGCCGCGTCGCGCACGACAGCCATGGTGAAACCGGGGAGCAGGAGGTGCTGTTCTTGGCAGGTGAAGGTGCCCTGGTCGTTGGCTTCACCTGAGCAGACCAGCGTCTCGACGGTGCCCCCGCGCACGAAGAAGCTGTAGGTCTCGCCGGGATCGAGGTTCTGCACCATGATCGTCCCGTTGAAATCGCCGCGGCCTTCCGAGTAGTTCACGATGGCCCGCCCAATTGCGTCCGGGTCACCCGTCCCGGTGAGCTGAGCGGCGTTGTTGCCGTTGTGTGCCGCCAGCGCGGTCGGCACAGCGACGGCAAAGACAGCCAGTGCTGCGAATGCCGTGATGAGCAGCGTGCGGTACTTCGTCATGGTTCTCCCTCCTCGATTTTCTGCCTCGACGGGCAGCCTCGATGCGGGATTCGTCTCAACCGGCCAGGTGGTTCATGAGGACAAACGAAATGTCTGCCTGGCGCCGCACCCGCGCTGTCGGAGCAAGTTTCGGCGTCCGGCATAGGCCGGACACGACAGCTTCCGATACTAAGAACCAGATGAGCGCGACAACGAGACTCCCGACCGGCACCGAGCTGCGGGCCGCCCGCGAGGCGAAGGGGCTGACGCTCGCCGAGACGGGCGACCTCGCCGGGCTCGATCGCGAAACCGTGTTCCGGGGGCCGGGGAACGAACGGTCGCGCTCGGCCAACGCGTCGCCTCCGAGCTTTTCGAGCACCGCGCCCGTACCGCCTACGCGGGGGACGACGAACGCGTCTTCTGTTCCCCCACCAAGGGCACGCCCTTCGACGTGGCCCGGTACGCAGAGACGTTCCGGCTCGCGCTCGCGAAGGCAGGCATCGCCGACTACGTGCGGCCGTTCCACGACCTCCGCCACCTCGATCACGAACGCGGCCGCGGGCAGGCACATCTCCGGCCGCGCTGATGGCCCGTGCCGGTAGTCGAGACGGCGGAGGCCGCCGCCCTCCGAGGAGGACGAGGTTTCCGCGCTCCCGGAAGAGGCGGTGACCCGCCCGGGGGAGCTGGCGGAGCTCGGGCCGCACCGCCTTTCTGCGGCGACGCAAGGGACCCCGCGGCCTATGAGCGACTGCTTCAGGGCGAGGAGGCACGGATGATGCTGACCGACCCGCCCTACGGCGTGAGCTACGTCGGCAAGACCCAGCGAGCGCTCGAGATCCAGAACGACGACCCTGCAGGTCTCGACGCACTGCTCGGGGCGGCCTTCCAAGCCGCCGACGCTGTTCTTGCTCCCGGTGCCCCCTTGTACGTTTTCCACCCGGCCGGGCCGCAGAGCGGCGTGTTCAGCCGGGCGTTCCTGCGACAGGGCTGGTCGTTCTGCCCGGGAGGAGGTTTAAAAGCTCTGTAAAGCACCACAAAAGGGGGCGTGCGGGGCGGAATTTTGGGTGATGCTCTTCCTAGCGCGGTTGTCAAAAGAAGGGACGTACCAGGATGAGACGTTTGATGCTGATGCTCGTCACGCTGGCGGCGAGCATGCTCGTCATCGGAGGCGTCGCGGCCACGGGCGCGCCGCCGAATCCGAAAAAGACCACCATCTGTCACTGGACAGGCAAGAAGTACGTCAAGGTCAGCGTGGGGGCCCGGGCGCTCAAGGGGCACATGCACCATGGC
>JACDAN010000158.1 GCA_013695385.1 Actinomycetota bacterium
GCCCCGGTGTTGCCCCCTGTTGCCCCTTCTGGACGTTCGCTTAGGTTGCGGCTTTGGTGCAGGCTCGAGCCTGCTTCACTCCGTTCGTCACCGCGACGATCCAGAGGACGATCGACCTGGTTCGCATCCAGCCGAGCTTGATCCGCGCCACGGTCTGCGTCAAGGCAAGCACCTGTTCAGGCACGGAGTCGGGTCTCTAGGCTGTCGAGCCGGGATCTGATCTCGCGAAGCTCCACGAGCAGCTCCGCGTCTGTCGCCTCGACCTCCGCCGTCGCCTCCGCCACCTCCTCAATCTCCCCGGCGAGGAAGCGCTCGGCGATGGCGCCGGTGAGGATCGCGATGAAGCCGATCCCGACGAGCATGAGCACGACAGCGTAGACCCTGCCGAGCGTGGTCTCCCCGGTGTTCATCACCGTAGCCGACCGTGGTCATGGTCGTCACCGCCCACCAGACACCGTCCCATGGAGCGGTACGCCGAAGCCAAGGCCGGAGGGACGCCGTCCGAGGGCCTGCGTCCCAATCGTTTCCCCAAGCATGTCGGGGGAAACGGCTCAGAGAGGGAAAAAGGTGAGGCGGCGGGAATCGAACCCGCGCAAGATTTCAATCGGCCGCGAGAGACGCCTCGCCGCCCGGCAGTCTGCTCCGGCAGGTCGGTAGCGGAGACAGAGCTTGGTGTCACCTCTTCAGCCGCCCGGGCTAGCTCTTTGTAGGCGCCAAGCCCGCCCCTGACGCCGTTATGCAGCGAGGGTCTCGTTCAAGCGCCGGAGCGCCCCAAACGTGCGCGACTTGACCGTGCCGAGCGGCGCCTGGAGACGATCGGCGATCTCCGGCTGGGTCAGCCCGCCAAAGTACGCGAGCTCGAGCACCTCGCGATCTCGTGGAGCGAGCCGCGCGAGGGCCGCCCCGATCCACGCCCGGTTCGGCATGTTGGTGACGGCTTGGTCTTCGGCAGCCAACCTGCCCGTGTTGTCCAGCTCGAGCGGATCCGCGGCGTGCCGCTGCTGGCGGCGAACCTGGTCGACGGATCGGCGGTGAACGAAGGTGAGGAGCCAGGAGGCCGGCTTACCGCGCGCGGGCCGGTAGCTTCCGGCCTG
The DNA here is from genome assembly GCA_013695385.1 of Actinomycetota bacterium. Taxonomy (GTDB): domain Bacteria; phylum Actinomycetota; class Thermoleophilia; order Gaiellales; family Gaiellaceae; genus JACDAN01. The sequence goes on from JACDAN010000158.1 coordinate 1,095, forward strand.
CCGCCAGGCCACGAGGAACGCCTCCTGGACGGCGTCCTCCGCGAGGGCCGCGTCTCTCAGCACCCGTGAAGCTAGGCCGAGCGCCGCCTGAACATGGCGCCCGTAAAATTCCCGAAACGCATGCTCGTCACCGTCGGCCATTGCCGAAAGCAACTCGTGGTCGCGGGCCACCGAGGACGAGACGTCGAGTTGAGCCATCCCCCTCGTAGAGACAATGGAGGCGGCAGGCGTTACACGCGTGCTCGACGCGGAAACAACGTCCCGTACCACGGCCACTCACCAGCCTGCCCCGGACAGACACACCGGCCCGGACGAACGGGCGCTGCTCGCCATGCTCCGCGCCGGCGACGAGGAAGCCTTTCGCCGGCTGCTGGCCGAGCTAGGGCCCGTGATGCTTCGAGTTGCGGGCACCTACGTGCGAGACAAGCAGGTGGCCGCCGAGATCGTCCAGGAGACGTGGATCGCCGTGCTCGGCGGGCTGGACGGCTTCCAGGGCCGCTCGTCCCTTCGCAACTGGATTTTCACGATCCTGGGCAACTGTGCCTCGCGGCGGGCACAGAGCGAGACTCGTAGCGCGCCCGTATCGTCGCTCCAGGGCGCAGGCGACGACGAACTGAATCGCTTCTTCGAGGCGAACCACCCTCGATGGGCTTCCTGCTGGACGACGATCAACACCCGGTGGGACGCGCTGCCCGAGAACGCACTGACGACGGCGGAGGCCCAGGCCGCGATCACCGAGAAGCTGAAGGCGCTTCCGCCGACCCAATGCGCAGTGATCACGCTGCGCGATCTCGAAGGCTGGAGCTCCGAGGAGGTCTGCACCATGCTCGGGCTGACACCTGAGAACCAGCGCGTGCTCCTGCACCGGGCTCGCCTCGCGCTCCGGCGCGCGTTCGAAGAGGTTCTCGACGATGAGAGAATTGCATCCTGATGTTCAGCTGCAGGCAGATCTATGACCTGATCACCGAGTACGACGAAGGGGGGCTCACCGAAAGCGGGCGCCGGCAGTTCGAGCAGCACGTCGTCATCTGCCCCCCTTGCAGGGGCTTCGTCAGCCAGATGCGGGCCACACGCGAGCGCCTCGGGCAGGATGCTCCGACCTTCCCGGTCGAGCTCGAGGAATCAATCGTCAACGCCTTCCGCAGCTGGAAGGAGAAGGGGTCGTGATCGCCTACAAGTTCCTGTCGCGAGGGGCCGTCGGGCTCTTCAGCAGGTACGCGTGGCCGACTCCGGCCGGCGAAACCCCAGGCGAGTGGGTTCGGGTGGACGGTGAAATCCAGCCGTGCCTGAACGGGATTCACGCCTGTTCGCCTGAGCGACTCGCCGAGTGGATCGACGAGGAGTTGTGGGAGATCGAGCTCGAAGACCCCGTGGTCGAGGCCGCCGACGGCGAGCTCGTCTCGCAGGCCGGCAGGATCACCAGCCGAATGGCCGGCTGGAACGACGAGCTCGCCCGAACGTTCGTAGCCCGCTGCGTCGACAACGCGGTCTCGGTGGCGGCGGAATCATTGGCGAGGTCGGGCCGCGCAGCCGAAGCCGAGCTCCTGGCCGCATCGCGGTCCGGGCCCGACGCCGAGCGAAACGTGCTCGAGATCGCACGGAGCTTCGAGGGAGAACCGCCGAGTCCCGTGCTCTTCATGGCCGACGTCAAGCGCCTCGAGCGAGGCACCCGGCCCGAGCTCGCCGACGAGGCCCCTGCCGAGGACGCGGGCGGACCGACCTCGTCGGCGGTGGCCGCCAACCTGGGCTTCGTCTGTGCCCACATCGCCGCGCAGCTCGCCGAAGAGGAACGCAGCGGAGCCTACGGGGAGACGTTCGAGCGAGAACGGCTGAGCCAGTCGGCGTGGCTGGCCGAGAAGCTCCAGCTCGCGGATCACGCGTGACCTGACCAGGCGAGGGCCGTGCCCTGTTGGCGATGGAGGCGGCGGGATCGAACCCGCGAAACGTTCCCTCCGACCAGCGACCGCCGCCGGAGACTCTGGCCGTCCGGCGGCGGCCTTGCATCGCCGAGCTCCGCTTAGGCGAGGCGGGTCTTGCTCCGCTGGCTCGTGAGCAGGAACAGGCACCCGGCGAGAAGGAGCGCCGTCCCCATGCCCCCGAGCCCGCCGATCAGGGCATCGCGCCAGTCGAAGGAGTTGGAGGAAGT
>JACDAN010000163.1 GCA_013695385.1 Actinomycetota bacterium
GGCTCGCGAATAGGCCGGGCGGGTCGCCGCCCGGCCCGGCCACAGCGCCGCCACGAGCCGATCGAGGTGAGCCCGGCGGGTGCCGGGCGGGCCCTTGACCAGCTCCAGCCGCTCGGGAAAGAAGACGCTCACAAGTGGCCGCGCCTCGGTCAGCGCCATGTTCTCGACGGCCGCCCCGTCCACGCGCAGGACCCTCCGGTCGCCCGGGGCGAGGCCGACCTCCAGGAGGTGAGGGACGTCGCTTTCCCCAGCTGTGGACACCGTCACGCGGGTCACGCGGGTGCCGCGCCGGACCAGCTCGCGATCGTTGGACGTCCGGGGGGAGCGCCCGGTACAGCCGAAGTACAGGGCTTCGAGCAGGTTCGTCTTCCCCGCACCGTTGGGTCCCACCACCACGGTGAGTCCCTCCCCCGGCGCGACCTCCGCCCGCTCGTAGTTGCGGAAGTCGCGGAGCGTGACGGCGGTGACCCGCACGCGTCCTCGCGTCAGGCGTTCAGCCGGATCGGCATCACGAGGTAGATGAACCCCCCGTCGTCGCCGGACTCGATCAACCCCGGCCGCAGCGGGCTGATCAACTTGAGGACGAGCTCCTCGGTCTCGGCGCTCTCCAGCCCGTCCCGGAAGAACTCCGGGTTGAAGCCGATCTCGAATGGTTCGCCCTTGAACGGAACCGGCAGCGACTCGCTCGCCTCACCCACGTCGGGCGTCTGGGCCGAGACCTCGACGGAGCCCTCTCCGAAGGCCAGGCGCAGTGGGGCGTTCTTCTGCGCCAGCAGGCTGATCCGCCTCACGACCTCGAGCAGCTCGCCGCGGTCGATGCGCAACTCATGTTCGTAGGACTCGGGTAGCAGCTGCTGGTAGTTCGGGAATCGACCTTCCACGAGCCGGGAGGACAACACGACGTCGCCGACAGTGAACACCACCTGGTTGTCCAGGGCGGTCACCGCAATCTCCTCGGCCCCGTTGGCGCTGGCGACGCGGCTGAGCTCCTGGAGCGTGCGGGCCGGAACGTTTGCCTCGAGGGAGCCCGCCAGCGGCGAAGAGAGCTTAGTCTCCTTCACGGAGAGCCGGTAGGAATCCGTAGCGACCATTCGCAGGTCGGAGGCCTCGGCGGTGACGAGCACGCCGGTCAGGTGAGGCCGCGTCTCGTCGCGGGAAGCCGACCGTGCAACGCGGCCGATCGTCTCGACGAACGCCGCGGCGGGAACGGCCAGGGCTGACCCAGCGTCTGCCTCCGGCAGCTTCGGAAAGTCCTCGAGCGGAAGCGTGCGCAGGTGAAAGCAGGCCGATCCCGAGATCACCTCCACATCCTGCTGCGAGGGTCGGTACTCGAGCGACAGGGAGTCCTGGGGAAGGGATCGAGCGACGTCGAGCAGAAGCCGTCCTGGCACGACGACAGAGCCCTCGCTTTCGATCTCGGCATCGAAGCCGGCTCGGATCCCGAGATCGGCATCGGTCGCCTGTAGCTCGGCGGAGCCCTCCTCGAGGCGGATGAGGACCCCTGCCAGCGTTTGGATTGCCGTGCGCGTGGACGCACCGCGCGCGGCAACGCCGAGTTGCTTCAAGAACGTTTCACGGGAAACGGAGAGCTTCAAGTAGATCTATCCATTCAGGAAGAGGAAGTAGGTGTTGTGGAGATTGGGAGAAAGTGGTCGAAAGGCCGTCGCCGACGGTCGAAAGGGCGTGGACAGCACTGTGGACGAGCTGTTGATTCTGACAGCCAGTGCGGCCATCACCCGCGATCGAGGCAGCGTTGACGCAGGCTATCCACAATCGCCGCGAGGTCGGGGTCGGCGGCGATGTCGAGCTCGACGCTGCGGAGTGCCGAGAGAACGGTGGTGTGGTCTCGACCACCGAAGCCACGACCGATCTGGGGCAGGCTGTGATCCGTGAGCTCCCGCACGAGCCTCATCGCGACCTTGCGCGCCAGCGCTACCGCCGGGCGGCGGTCCCGTGCCAGCACTGCCTTTGCGGTTACGTCGAAGCGCTCCGCCACGACGGCCACGACCTCTTCGACGGTGCACCCTTGGCCACGCCGGTCGGGGTTCAGCCGCTTGAGAAGGCGCATGGCGAGCTCAGGGGTCGGGCGTTCTCCGCGAAGTGAGGCGTAGGCGACGACCTGGACGAGCGCGGCCTCGAGCCCCCGGACGCTCTGGGAGGCGTGTCGCGCTATCTCGGTCACCAGCTCGGTGGAGAGTTCGAGGCCGTCGATACGGGCGCGGCTCTGGAGGATGGCTCGCCGCACATGGAGGTCGGGCGCTCCGACCTTGACCAC
>JACDAN010000179.1 GCA_013695385.1 Actinomycetota bacterium
TGCGCGGCCTGGCCGCGCCAGACGACCCGGTGGCGCTCGACGCCGAAGGTGCCGAGGACGGCTCCGAGCGGGATGTCCATCGACTCGAGCACCGGGCCCTGTTCGATGTGGAGCTCGAGGTAGGCGGCGGCTTTCTCGAGCTGCTTCCCCGCCTCCGTCGCGCGGTCGAGGTCGACGCCGTGCACACCCAGGGCATCGGGCAGCGAGATGCCGTCCCGGTCGGTCAACTCTCGCAGGTCGTCCTGGTCGCGCATCGACCCGGCGGCTGCGCTCGAGCCGAACAGCGAGCGGCCGAACCGGGCCCCTTCCTCGTCGGCCCAGCTGACGAGCCGGACCGTGACCGGGGGCTCGCCGTCTCCGGCGATCCGCCGCAGCACTTCCGAGCCGGCGACGACGTTCAGCGCGCCGTCCAACCACCCGCCGTTCGGCACCGAGTCGAGATGGCCACCGATGACGAGCTCCTTGCCGGAGCGACCCGGCAGGGTCCACCACTGGTTCCGCGCCTCGTCGAAGGTCATCTCGGCGCCGGTATCCTCGAGCTTCGAGGTCATCCACTCCTGGGCGCGGACCCAGATATCCGTCCACGCCACTCGCTGAGCGCCCTCCTCGTTGGCGGTGAGCTCGCGAAGCTCCTTCAGCTCGGCGACGGTGCGCGTCGGATCTAGGGGCATGGAGATGAGCTTAAAACGTGGTAGGTATCTCGATATGGCATCCGTCGCGGTCGAGCAGCCTGGTCGGGAGATCCAGTGGCGGCGTGCGCTCGGGCGCTCAGGGATGCTCGCGGCCGTCCTCGCCGCGCTGATCGCGAGCTGGGAGGCCTTCAAGTGGGTCGGCGAGCAGAGCGGCCTGCAGCTCGGGACGTTCGTGGTCGACGACCGGACGTTCCCGCACATCCACGACATCGTCGGACAGCTCTTCGAGCCCTCCCGGAGGAACGGGCCGCTGCTGATCGAGATCCTCTGGGACGCCTCCCTCTTCACGGCGAAAGAGGCGGCGGTCGGCTTCGCGCTCGGTGCCTCGATCGGATTCCTGCTCGGCGTCGCTCTCGCGCATTCGCGATTGCTCCAGCGCGGTTTCCTGCCCTACATCGTCGCGTCGCAGACGATCCCGATCCTCGCCGTGGCGCCGATGGTCGTGGTCTGGTTCGGTGGTCACGGCTTCCCCGACTGGTTCTCGGTCTCGATCATCTCCGCCTACCTGACGTTCTTTCCGGTGGCGATCAACACCTTGCGCGGTCTCACCGCCGTCGATCCCAGAACGCTGGAGCTCATGCGGTCGTACGCCTCGAACCCGCTGCAGATCCTCTGGAAGCTGCGCATGCCCAGCTCGCTGCCGTACCTCTTCGCGGCCTTCAAGATCTCGGCAACGGCGAGCGTCGTCGGCGCGATCATCGGCGAGCTGCCCGCCTCGATCCAGGACGGGCTCGGCGGCGCGATCCTCAACTTCAACCAGTATTACTCGAGCACTCCGGAGAACCTGTGGGCGACGAACCTCGTGGCAGCGGCTCTCGGGATCACCTTCTTCCTCGTCGTGATCGTCGCCGAGCGCCTGATCGTCCGGCGCGCACCGGAGAACGTCGCGTGAGCGCCCCGACGCCGGTCGTCTCCATGAAGGAGGTGTCGAAGGAGTTCGGGCACGGTCACGTCACGGCGCTGACCGACATCGACCTGGACATCGCCGCGGGCGAGTTCATCTCGCTGATCGGGCCGTCGGGCTGCGGCAAGTCGACCCTCCTCCGGATCGTCGGAGACCTGATTCAGCCGAGCGGCGGCGAGGTTGTCGTCAACAGCAAGAGCGCCCAGCAGGCTCGCGTCGACCGGGACTACGGAATCGTCTTCCAGGACGCAGTCCTCTTCGACTGGCGAACGGTCGAGAAGAACATCTCGCTCCCGCTCGAGATGATGGGCTGGGACCGGGGGAAGCGGAGCGACCGGGTTCGCGAGCTGGTCGAGCTCGTCGAGCTGAAGGGCTTCGAGCGCCACCACCCGTGGCAGCTCTCCGGAGGCATGCAGCAACGGGTCTCGATCGCGCGGGCGCTCTCATTCGACCCGGCGCTCCTCCTGATGGACGAGCCCTTCGGCGCCCTCGACGAGATGACGCGCGAGCGCCTGAACCTCGAGCTCCTACGGATCTGGGAGC
>JACDAN010000195.1 GCA_013695385.1 Actinomycetota bacterium
CATGTTCAGGTGCGCCACGTCCGCTTTACGGTCCTCGGCGTCCGTGCCCATCGTCCGAAACTTGTAGATCCGGAACGTTTGCCCTACGCCGCCGCGGCGGAGCTGCCTGAAGAACACAGGTCCACGAGAGTCGATCTTGACTGCCACGGCGATCGCCAGGAGCAGCGGCGACAGGATCAACAGGCCCAAGGACGCGCCGACGAGGTCGAACGCACGCTTGAGGAGGCGCGCCGAAGGAGAGAGCCGCAAGCGGGGCAAGCCCACGAGCGGGATGCCTTCGAGCACGTGCACGCTGCTGTTCGTGCCGACGACTTCGAACAGGCGAGGGATGATGTCCACCTGGATCTCGAGGTCGCGCACCGTACGAATCACGTCGAGCGTGTGCTCGTGCGACTCCGGCGTGAACGCCACGATGACTCTCTCGACGTTTAGGTCCGCGACGACCTCCTCCAGCTGATCGGACGACCCCAAGATGGGGACGCCTTCGATCGAGCCGACATTTGGCATGGGAGAGCTGTCGACGAAGCCAACGAGGTTGATTCCGTATCCGGGGCGGCTGAGCAGCTTCTGCGCGACGAGGACGCCGACAGGCCCCGTACCGACGATCACGGCGTTCTGGATGTACGCCACCGACCGGCGGCAAGCGCCGCGCGTCACGGCCCGGATGGCCGGGATCCCGACAATTGCGCATAGCCAGAAGAGGACAAGGCGATCGAGGGGGAGTACGAAAGCGTTGGTCGCCTGTACGAAGACGAAGAACACCCACGTACCGATCGTCATCACCTTGAAGACATTGGTGATCTCGTCGACCGTCGAGTGATCGGTGCGCTCCTCGTCACGGTCGTACAGACCCTCGAGCTTCATGAGCAGGATCCAGAGCGGGAGCGAAAGGACGATCAGTGCGGCTTCTTGCGGGCTGCTGACCGTGTCGGAGCGGCCAGGCGCGAGCGCGCTCGCGATGATAAATGCGATGAGAAGACCGAACAGGTCCGCGAGCACGAGCGCGCGGTGAAGAAGCCACCCGCGCTGGGAAGGCAGGAACGACGTCCTGCGGTGGTCGAGAATCTCGCGCGTGCGATCGTCGATGCCGTAGAGGATGTCACCGACGGCGTGCTGCTGCACTTCATTACTCGGAACCGAGGTCACGTATTGCCATCCCGCCTGGGGCGAAGATGCGTTACGCCACGACCCGCGAGGTCCGCAGACTTCCCCTTACCCACTTTTCCTCTCCCCTTCCCCGAAACTAACCTACTTCAGACAGTACCACCATAGTGGCGAATTTCAAACGCAATGTGTGTCGGCGTCCCGCGCTCTACGGGAGCGCCGTCAGGGCAGGCGCTCGCGCCTGGTGTCAGCTCTTGCGAACCGCGGCGTGCCAGACTTCGTTGCGAAGCTGCTCGGTCGCGTAGTAGCCGAACTGCAGGTAGGGACTCTCGCCCTGCTTCAACGTCGGCCCGGTGAAATCGGCCAGGAGCTCGCCGTCGACCCAAACCTGGATAAACCCGTCGTCCCCGTAGCTCCACTTGACGCGCATGCGCCATGGGATCCAGCGGTCGAAGTCGATGCCCCTCGAGCCGTAGACGAAGCGGTACTCGCCGACGACGCGAGGGTCGTGTACTCCGACACGGAAGCGTGGGGTGGCAAAGCTCGAGTTGTCGATTGCGATGTGGTGTCCGGACGCGCTTGCCGTGTGGAACTCCCAGAGCACGCCCGAGTGCCAAGTGCGCGGAAAACCGTCCGGGTTACCGGCGGCCGGGAACATGAACATCCCCGACCAGTCCTCCGTATAGCCGGCTCCTCGAACGAGATGGCCGACGTCCGCGAGGAATGCGGTCTTGCCTCCCCACGGGGTCGTCATCTCAGGCGTGGCGACGACCTTGAAGCCCGGTCCGTGAGGGGTCTCGGCTTCCCAGATGCCGCCACCGCTCGCCCACGGCTCGGAAGCGGGGCTCATGAGACTGAGATCGGCCGGCTGCCAGATGTTGCTCACTGGATGCGGTCGACGGCGGTTCTGGGTGACGTTCTTGTACGTGCCGTCCCCAAACGAGTGCCACGGGGTGCTGAGG
>JACDAN010000214.1 GCA_013695385.1 Actinomycetota bacterium
GACGGTCCGGAAGCCGGGCGCCGGCTTCGCCGGTGCGCGGCGCGCAAGGGACTCGTAGGCTCTCCATGATGGCCCGGCGGGACGACATCCTGGATTTCGCGCGCGACCTGCTCGATCTCGACAGCTACCACGACTACGGCCCCATGGGCCTGCAGGTCGCCGGCGCCGAAGAGGTGACCAAGATCGCTGCCTCCGTCTCGTGCTCGCGAGAGCTCTTCGAGCGAACGGCGCAAGCGGGCGCTCAGCTCCTCTACGTCCACCACGGGCTGTTCTGGGAGGGTGACTCACGGGTCGTCGACGTCCAGATGAAGGGGAGGCTTCGGGCGCTCTTCGACGGCGACATCACGCTCGCCGCCTATCACCTCGCTCTCGACGCGCACCCCGAGATCGGCAACAACGCCCTTCTCGCGGCCGAGCTCGGGATCCTGGAACGCGAGCGGTTCCTGGAGTGGGGCTACGGCGGCCCACTTTCGGAGCCGGTCGCGCTCGAGGAACTGGTTCGGCGTCTGAAGGCAGCAACGGGGCGCGACCCTCAGGTCTTCAGGGGCGGGCCGGAACGAATCGAGCGCGTAGCCGTGATCACCGGCGGCGCTGCCAAGCTGGTACCCCAGGCTGCCGCGGCGGGCTACCACGCCTTCGTCACCGGCGAGCCGGCAGAGCCGACGATGCATCTGTCGCGGGAGCTCGGAATCCACTTCCTGGCCGGCGGGCACTACGCCACCGAGACGCAGGGGATCACGGCGCTGGCGCAGCGGACGGCCGAGCGTTTCTCGCTCGAGTGGGAGTTTCTCGACGTCCCCGTTCCGGTGTAAGCTGAGGAGGTGTGGATCGGGAGGTCGAGCGAGTGATGAGCCGCCTCTCCGACACGCGAGCCTCTGAGCCCGTCACGCCTCGCGGCGGCGGGTTTTTTTGTGCCCTCGACCCGATGGGAGGACGATGCCAAATCATCTAACGCCTGAAGAGCTCTCGAAGGAGCTGGGAATGGAGCGCGACCAGGTCATCCAGGTCTGCCTTCAGGAGGGCGTACCGATCTACCAGGGAAAAATCGACAAGACGCTGTTCGCGGCGCAACTACAGGCTTCGGGCGTCGCGGCGCCTTCGCTCCAGCACCACTAACAACAGCAACGCGTGCCGCGCGCCCGCGTAGCGGGTGCCCGGCTTCCAAACAAGGCGGCGCGGTTACTTCTTCGCTGCGGCGGCGCGCTTTCGCGTCCCGCTTGGCCGTGCAGCCTTCTTGCCGTTCGCAGAGGGCGCTTTGCGCCCCTGCGCCTCGGTGACGCTCTGGCGGAGCGCCTCCATGAGGTCGACGACCGGCGTTTCGGCCACCGGTTCGGGGCGTTTGATCTCCTCGCCGGCGAGTTTCGCCTCCAGCATCACGCGGAGATCCCGGCGGTACTCGCTCTCGAGCTCACCCGGATCGAAGTCACCCGCCAGGCTGTCGATGATCTGCCGGGCCAGGTCTAGCTCGGCTTCCTTGACCTCTGTGTCCCCCACCGCTTCCTCGACCTCGACCTGCGAGCGCACGTCTTCTGCGACGAACAGTGTCTCGAGGGCGAGCGCGTCGCCGCGGGGGCGAATGAGGCAGAGGTTCTCCTGGCCGCGCAGGACGAAGCGTCCGACCGCGCCCATCCCACTCTCCTGGAGCGCCCGGAGGAGCAGGACGTAGGGCCGACGTTGGGCCGACGCCGACGCTGGAGCCAGGTAGTACGTGCGGTCGAAGTACACCGGGTCGACCTGGTCGAGAGCGACGAACTGCGTGATCTCGATCGCGCGAGAGTCGTCGTGCTGCATGATCGCCTCGAGATCGGCGTCCTCGACGAACACGAACTCGCCCTTCGAGACCTCCCAGCCTTTCACGAGCTCGTCCTGCGGCACCTCACGCTCGTGGATCGGGCACCAGCGCTTCTGCTTGATCGGCGTCCCACACTCGCGATGGAGCGTCCGGAAGCTGACGTCCGACTGTCGCGCCGCAGGCTTCGTCGCCAGGGCGAGCCCGACCGGGATGTTGACCAGGCCGAACGTGATGGATCCGTTCCAAATGGTGCGCATGGAAGCTCCTCGAAGTGTAGAGGGACCACGGATTTTCGCCCTTCACCGCCCCTTCCCTTCCGAAATAGACTCTCGCCATGACGGTCGAGGTCGAACGCTCTGCCGGCACGCGGACGATCGCCGCGCTCTGGACTCGGGCCAAGGAGCGAAGCGGCACCGCCTACCTCGTCGAACGGGACGGCTCGTGGGAAGAGATCGGCTGGGCCGAGGCGGCCGAGGCAGTGGACGAGATCGCGAACGGCCTGCTCGCCCTCGGGGTCGGCAAGGGCGACGCCGTCGGCATCCTCGCGCGGACAACGCTCGAGTGGTGCCTCTTCGACTTCGCCCTCGGCTCGATCGGCTCGATCGGTGCCGGCATCTACCCGTCTCTGCCGGCAAGGGACTGCGCGTACGTGCTCGACCACTCGGATGCAGTCGCCGTCCTCGTCGAGGACGCCGAGCAGCGGGCGAAGGTCGAGGCCGAGCGACCAAACCTGCCGAAGCTCCGGCACGTCCTGAGCTTCGACGACCTCGAGGGCCTGCGCGCCCGGGGCCGAGAGCATGCCGCGCAGAGCCCCGGGGCGCTGGAGGGAGTCCGCGCATCGATCGCCCAGGACGACCTCTTCACCTACATCTACACCTCGGGAACGACCGGGCCGCCGAAGGCCTGCATGATCACGCACCGCAACTACTACGACATGGTCGGCGCGGTCGACGACGTCCCGCAGTTCATCGGGCCGGACGACTTGATCCTGCTGTACCTCCCCCTCGCACACAACTTCGGCCGGTGCATGCATCTGCTCGCCGGCTACGTGGGCTGCACGATCGCCTTCTGTCCCGATCCAGCCCGGGTGGGAGAAGCCGCGGCTGCGGTCAAGCCGACGGTCCTGCCGAGCGTGCCACGGGTCTTCGAGAAGGTTCACGCCGCCGTCGTCTCCAGCTTCGACGAGGCCACCGGTGTCAAGCGGCGCCTGGTCGACTGGGCGCTTCGCACCGGTAGGCGCGTGAGCGAGCTGCGCCAGGCCGGCAAGCCCGTGCCCGCCGGCCTCGGGGCGCAGCACCGGCTCGCCGACAAGCTCGTGTACTCGAAGGTCAAGGCGAAGCTCGGAGGACGACTCAGGCTTCCGATCTCCGGCGGTGCGCCGCTCGCGAAGGAGATCGCCGAGTTCTTCCATGTGATCGACATCCTCATCTGCGAGGGCTACGGCCAGACCGAGGGCACGACGGCGTCGAACGTGAACATGCCCTCGAGGTTCCGGTTCGGCACCGTCGGCCCGGCCATCCCGGGAATCGAGGTCAGGATCGCCGACGACGGCGAGGTGCTCGTGCGCAGCTCGACCGTCTTCGCCGGCTACTACAAGAACGAAGAGGCGACTCGAGCCGTGGTCGACGATGATGGTTGGCTTCACACGGGCGACGTCGGCTCGATCGAAGACGGCTTTCTCGCGATCACCGACCGGAAGAAGGACATCATCGTCACGGCCGGCGGCAAGAACGTCTCGCCGCAGAACATCGAGAACGAGCTCAAGGCGACCAGGTTCGTCTCGCAGGCGCTCGTGATCGGCGACCGCCGCCCCTACCTGACCGCGCTGATCACCCTGGACGAGGCCGAGACCGAGAAAGTGAACGGCGACGTCCAGGCGCTCGTTCAGAACGCCGTGGACGACGTCAATCGCGACAAGGCCTCCTTCGAGCAGGTGAAGCGCTTCGCCATCCTCCAACGGGACTTCTCAGCCGAGGAGGACGAAGTCACACCGACGCTGAAGCTCCGCCGCAAGGTCGTCGCCGACCACTTCGCGAACGAGATCGAAGAGCTGTACGCAGCTACGCCCTAAGCCGGGTGTAGCGCCTTCTGCCTAGTACGCCGCGGAGCGGGCTCGGCCCGCTCCGCTCACCAGCACTGACCTTCGCCGTCGCCAGTGGCGGGTGTTCGCGCCGCGCGCCGCGAAGGGCGGCGCCCGGCTTCCGGAAG
>JACDAN010000217.1 GCA_013695385.1 Actinomycetota bacterium
GAGGGCAGCCAGTGCGCGTGGACGAGGTCCGCCGCGGAGGCCGTCCTCCGGGCGGCCCGGGCGTATGTCGCCATGAACGCCGGCACGAACAGCGCACGCCATGGCTCTCGACGGAGGTTCCCGACGATCCCGGAGCCGTAGGCGATCCCGAAGTGTGGGAACGACGCCGGCGAGACGACCTCGACGTCCACGCCGGCTCGCCGCAGATGTCCGACAGCGTCGGCGACGAAGCGTCCCGCCGTATCCGTCTCCGACCGCGGATACGACGTTGCCAGGACGACCACCTTCACGTCGACGAGAGCCGGCGCCCGAACACGACCGGAAGGGCCAGGGCCAGCATCGCGAGCGCATAGAAGTACGACGCCTGCATGGTCAGGTAGAAGGCGTTCGCAGCCATGACGCCGAGGATCGCGGCCGTCAGGCCCCAGGCGAGCGGGCGAACCCGCGCCGCAAGGGGATCGCGCATCACGGCCAGAGCCTTCCCGACCCGGTGTCCCGCCCGCAGCCGCCGGAAGATCCACCAGAGGAAGACCGCGAAGAGCGCCGTCCCGACGATCCCCGTCTCGATCATCAGGGCCGCATAGAACGAGTGCGGGCCCCAGTTCGTCAACCCTGTGACCGCCTCGTAGTAGACGGAGAACGTGTTCAGGCCGAGGCCGAAGAGGGCGTGGCCGTCGAGCGCCGGCCGGATCAGCTCGTAGACCTCGAAGTGGGTCGCCGTCGATCCCGATTCCGTGTCCAGTCGCGACCGCACCACTGTCTCGAAGAAATCCAACCGCCGCGAGACGATCACGGCGAGTGCGAAGGCAAGCGCGCCGAACGGGACGAGCACCGCGGCCGAGACGAACCTCCGCCCGTACGGGAACAGCAGGACGAGCACGCCGACGAAGAGGCCGAGCAGTCCGCTCCGCGAGAGCGTCGCGAACTCGACGAGCAACAGGAACGGAAGCAGCAGCGCGAGCGGCAGCCGGAAGCGATGACCGCGCTCCAGGCGGAGGTAGAGCGGCGTCAGGATCAGCAGCGGCACGAGCAGGACGATGCCGAGATGGTTCGGGTCGTTCGTGAGGGCGTTCGGCCGGTAGACGTCGGCCCCCTCTACGGCGCCGTAGAAGTTGATCGACCGCGCGTCTCCGAGCAGCGGCCCGAGCAGGGTCTGGTCGAGGTCCCTCCCGCTTTCCGCGAAGGCCAGCTGGGCGACGCCGTAGAAGCCGTTGAGGGCGATCCCGGCGCAGAGCACACCGAGGGCGAGCCAGTAGAAGTGGAGCGGCCGCCGCGCCAGATAGGCGATCCCGGTGGCGGCAAAGCTGAACGTGATCGCAAACCGTGCGAGCCCTTTCGCGAACTGCGCAACGGCCTGCTCGCTCTCGATGTTGAAGAAGCCTGCGAGGTAGACGGCGAGGAATGCAGCAGCGAAGAGCAGGACGACCGCCACCGTCCGGGGAATCCCCTCGGGCCAGGCGCCGAGACGCTCGAGTGCGAACGAGACGACGAAGAGGATGGCCAGGATGCCGGCGAGGCCGATGGTGCCGGCGAGCTCCCACTGGATCTTCTCGAAGCTGACGCAGAAGAGCGTCGCGAGGAAGAGGAACATGGTCGCGCGGCGCAGGATCACGTCAGACTCCGTGCCAGCGCAGCGAGCTCCTCTGCCCTCGTGCGGCGGGACAGCCGGTCGCGTAGCTCCGAGGACAGTGGCGTGCCGTTGAGGTTCCCCGCTCGATGGTCAGCCTCGAGCTGGGACAGCGCGGCTCGCAGGCCGTCCACGTCGTCCGGCGCGACGACCACGCCCGCTCCGGTCTCGCGAATGAGGTCGGCGGCGACGCCGTCGGGAGGAACAGCGGCGAGGATTGGCCGCTCCGCCGCCAGGTACTCGAAGATTTTCCCGGAGAGCACCCCTCGGCCCCGGCCGGCCGATTCCGGGATCAGGAGTAGTAGCGCCTCGGAGTCTTTCTGCACGGCGAGCACCTCCCGGCGTGGCAGATACGGATGGATCTGGAGCCGGTCGCCGAGACCCAGGCCCTCGACCCACTCCCGGTCCGCCGCCCTGAAATCGCCCACGAAGCGCAGCACGGCGTCGACGTCGGAGCCTGCGAGGGCCTCGAGGATCGGCCGTGGGGTTCGGTGGCCGAAGAAGCTGCCGGTGTGGGTGATTCGCAGGCGGGAGGACGGGTGGTACTCGAGCCCTGCGAAGTCCTCGAAGTCGCAGCCGTTGGAGATCGTCTCGACTCGGGTGGCGCCCAGCGCGCGCATCTCTTCCGCGATCGGGTCGGAGACGGCCACCACGGCGTCGGCCGAGCGGGCAACGAGGCGCGCGACACCCTCCCCGGTCCGCTCCTTCGCTCGGACGAGCACGCTTTCGATGCGGCGGTGGGGGTTGGCGACGATGGAGTCGCGGAGGTCGGCGATCCAGCGAGCGCCGGTCGCACGCCGGACAGCGGCGCCGATCAGGTGGACGGAGATCGGAGGGGAGGTCGTGATCACGACGTCGATCTTCTCGCGCCGGGCGATGCGGATCGCCGCCGGGATCGCCGTGAGGTTCCAGCTGACGTTCTCGTCCGGGACGAGCGCTCGGCGGAAGGTGAGCGCCGCCCTGCGGCCCGCGCGCTCGAGACCGCGGAGACCGTGAAGCTCCTCCGCAGGCAGCCTGCCCTTCGGGCCGACGTAGCGGACGCGGTGCACCCAGGCCTTTGTCGGCACCACGAGATCGTCGTCCCGATGAACCCATTTCGGGTCGTCGGGGGCGAGGACGTGCGTCTCGATCCCGAGCGCCGGCAGGTGGGTGGCGAACTTCAGGGGCCGCTGCACGCCTCCGCCTCCCGCGGGCGGGAAGTACAACGAGACGATGAGGACTTTCACCGGGCGTAGGCTAGAGCGCGTACAGCAGGTAGCGATCGTCGGCGTGGAGGACGCGCAACGCAGGACGCAGGAGCGACCGCTTTCGATCCACGACGAGCCAGCGGGCACCGTAGCGCCGTGGGATGCCGAGATCGCCGGTCCGTAAGAAGCGGATCACGTCCCGCCGTCGCGCGTACGGACGGTTGTCCTCGGTATCGGCGACGTGCGCCGGTGGCCCGGCTGCGACGTAGACGGGTGCGAGCGCCGCAATCCGGTAACTCGTTTCCAGATCGGAGAAGACGATTCCACGTTGCGGCAGGTCGCGAAGCGCGTCCACCAGGCCCGGCGTAAGCGGGGTCCGCGGCGTGTCGGGGCTCCGCCACTCCCGGGCGCCGTCGAAGGCGACCGGGAGGACGAAGAGCGCTGCCGCCAGTCCGGCGAAGAGCCCTCGACGCTCGATCCCTCCGAGCTTCCAGGCGATTGCGAGCCCGGCGGGCACTGCGAGCAGCCCGCCGACGAGGGCGATCCATGTGGCGAGAGCCGGGCCACCGTGATCCAACCCGCCGAAGTCGCCCGGCCACCTGTAGTGGAGCCAGAGCCCGGCGGCAAGGGCAACCGGTAGCGCGGCTCCGCGCAGGAGGCCCGCCAGCACCGCGCAGCCTCCGGCAAACGCGAAGGTGAACGGCAGGAAGCCCGCGACGCGACGAGCCTGCGAGAGCGAGACGAGGTCGGCGAACGCCGGGAACAGGAGCTGCGAGAGCGTCAGGGCCAGAACGGGGAGCGATCCTCCGACCGCGAATGCGGCCCAACGGCTCCGGGAGGCGAGTGCGCCGAGTGGGATCGCGGCGAGCGCAGCGACCGCGACCGCCCCGCTCCGGCCGAAGACCTCGGGCGCAAGCGAGTATCGATCGGCGGAGCTGACGTCGAGCTCGCTCGAGTAGCGCTCGAGCGCCCGGTCGATCTCGCCTTCCGACGGCGTGTGCCCGGCGGTGTCCTCCACGATCGGGGCGAGCCACAGGAACACGGCTGCCGTCGGCAGCCCGACTGCCACGAGCCCGCCGGCCAGCGTGAGCGCGTCCTTTCGCGCCCAGACGAGCCGCACGAGGGCGAAGCCGCCCAGCGGCAGCAGCAGAAAGAGCGCGTAGGTCGGGTGCACGAGGGCGAGCGCGAGGGAACCCGCGGCGACCGGCAGCGCCTGCGCTGCGCGGCGCTCCCGCACGAGCAGGAACATGGAAGCGAGGATCGCAGGGACGAGAAGCTGCCGCGCTGCGGTGGCCGGGAGAGCCAGGGCGTCGTAGGTGCCGCCGTTGCCCGGCGCGAGACCCGTGATCGCGACCTGGCCGACGAGCGCCGCGACTCCGCCCCAGACCGAGCCGAAGAGGGCGCGGCCCGCCTCGAACGCGAGCACGAAGGCCAGCGGGACGAGAATCGCAGCCTCGTGGAGCACGACGTCCGCCGTGTCCACGCCGGCCAGGCGGGCGACGAGCGCAAGCGCCCCGTGCCAGAGCGGGAAGGCGTAGCCCGGATGCGGCCCGCCGTCGGCGAACTCCGCGACGGCGTCGATCGAGAGCTGGTCGAAGACGGCGAGCTTCCGGGCGCGGGCGAGGTGGAAGAGCGCGTCGCCGTTCAACACGGGGCCGAAACGCCAGATCAGGACTCCGAAGACTGCTCCCGCGGCAGCGACGGCCCCGATCGCCCAGTGGAGGGCGACCGCAGCGGTTCGCGCGGCGAAGACGAGGGCGACGACGGCCACCGCGGCCATGACGGCGAGCGCAACGATGATCGAGGTCTCGAGCGCGAAGGATGCGACGAGCCCCGCGAAGAGCACGCCGAGCGAGAGCGTGAGCGCAGCGGCCGCCCCGGGCAGCCGCAGAGCCCGGCCGAGCAGGGCGCCCGGCACCAGCAGGCACGCGGATGCCGCGGCCAGCCGAAACGCGAGCCCCAGGCCTTCGTCCGGCAGCAGGCGCGCAACGAGGAGCAGCGGCAACGCCGCGAGAACGAGCGGGATCCGGCTCACGACTTGGATTCGAGGAGCGCGGTCGTCGAGGAGCCGGCGAGCCAATCGGCAGCACCGCGGTACACGTCCCTTCGCTCACCGCGGAAGACGAGCGAGCGAAGGCGGAGGCCGGCGAGGATGACCTTGCGCGCCCGCTCCGCCGCGGGCGCTCCCCGGTGCTTCACGAGGAACCGCAAATGCCCGCGCACCTGCTCCCGGAAGAGGGCGGCCGACTCCCGGCGCCATGACGCTCCGCCGACGTGCACCGCCTCGGCGCCGGGGAAGAAGAGCGTCCGCCACCCCGCCGAGCGGGCGCGGTAGCACCAGTCCGTCTCTTCGCTGAAGAGGAAGAACGCCTCGTCGAACGGCCCGACCTCGTCGAATGCCTCTCGCCGGATCAGAAAGCAGGCCGCCTTCGCGAAGTCGACCTCCCGAACCTCGTCGTGTGGGAAGCCCGCCCCGTAGAAGCCGTTGAGCAGGCGCGAGCGCGGCGCGAGCTTCCGGAGGAACAGATACTCGGTCGCAAGGCGCCAGGGCGTCGGAAACCCACGCACCGAGGGCTGGAGCGATCCGTCCGGGTTGACGAGCCGAGGAGCGATCCAGCCGGCACGCGGGACGCCGTCGGCGAAGCGAACGAGTCCATCAGCGGCTTCACCGGTGAGCCAGGCGTCCGAGTTCAAGACGACCACATGCTTCGTCGAGGTCGCGCGAATCCCGGTGTTCCAGCCGGCTGCGAGCCCGCGATTCTCCTGCTCGATTACCGTCGCCGCGGGGAACCGGACGCGCACCAGGTCGAGCGTGCCGTCGGTCGAGCCGTGGTCGACGACGATGGTCTCCAACCCCTCGACGCTTTCGAGGCAGGGCTCCACGTACGGCACAGCGTTGTAGGTGACGACGACCGCGGAGAGCTCAGCCATGCGGGACCGAGCGCCGGGACGGAGAGCGGATCGCCTCGACAGCAAAGATCACGGCGCCGGGGAGAGCCAGGCCGAGAGTGGTCACGAAGAACAGGAACCCGGTGGCCGCCGCTGCGTCGGGGCTGACGTCGAGGCGGGTCATGAAGCTGACGAAGAACGCCTCTCGGACGGCGAGCCCGTTGATGGTGAACGGCACGAGCATGACGAGGAAGAGGAGCGGGCCGAGCACGAAGTACGGCCGAGGAGAGAGGTCGACGCCCAGCGAAAGGCCGCACAGCCAGATCGCGAGGATCCGGATCACCTGGACGCCGATCGTCAACACGAAGACGGCGAACAGCACGCCCACCTGATCCCGGTAGCCGTGCATCCCCTCGTAGAGCGCGCGGGCGGGGCGCTCGAGCCGGAGCCGGGCAAGGAGCGGCGCGAGCGCTCGCAGCTTCCCCCGGAGGCGCCGCGAGAAGATCACGAACCCGGCGACGACCGTGCCGACGACGAAGACCGCCTCGATCCAGAGATAGACGTCGACGTCGTACTGTCCGACCGCAAGGGCGAGCCCGATCGCCGCGAGAAGCAGCGTGGCCGCGCCGCCGATCGCGCGCTCGAGGATGACCGAGCCGGCGATCGTCCCGGTGTTGCCCGGGTGCCGGCGAGAGGTCTCGTAGATCCGGGTCGCGTCTCCCCCCACTGCCGTCGGAAGCACCTGGCCCGCCGCATAGGAGACGAAGTACGCGCGCGTCAGCCACCGGAGCCGGTCGTCGATGCCTTTCGCGTCCAGGAGCCACTTCCACCGCAGCGCCATCGCCCATGTGGTCGCAACGGTGATCCCGGCGGCGAGCAGGAAATACCCGAGACGGGTGTCGCCGAGGATATCGGCGGTCTGTCCGACGTCGATCTTCCAGACGACGTAGGCGGTGCACAGCGCGGTGACGAGCAGGGTCGCGCCGACCCTGAGCAGGCGCGTCATCCCGCCAGCCGGGCGTGGACGCGGCGCAGGGCGTCGACGACGTCGGCGATGTCGTCGTCCGAGTGGGCCGGCGAGACGGGCAGCGACAGCACCTCACTCCCTGCGCGCTCGGCGACCGGAAGAGAGGGCTGATCCGGCATGAGCCGGCGATACGCCGTCAGCGTGTGCACGGGCAGGAAGTGGATGCTCGTCGAGATCCGCTCCTCCTCGAGCAGGGTGACGTATTCGTCGCGCGTCGCGCCCGCCCGCTCCGGGTCGATCCGGACGACGTACAGGTGGAGGGCGTGCGTGTCGCGCGCGTCCCGGGCGAGCGGGTCGATGCCGTCGAGCTCGGCGGCGGCCTGGTCGTAGGCGGCGAACTGCCGCTCGCGGATCGCCCGGTGCCGTTCGAGCTTGTCGAGCTGGACGAGCGCGATCGCCGCGAGCACGTCGGACAGGTTCGCCTTGTAGCCGGGCACCGCGATGTCGTAGAGCGAGCCGCCTTGGCGACGCATCAGACGGAGGTCGCGGATCCCCTCCGCGACGTCGTCGCGGTCGGTGGCGACGAGCCCGCCCTCGCCGGCGGCGACGTTCTTCGTAGCGTAGAGGGAGAAGCACGTCGCGTCGGAGAGAGCGCCGATCTTCCGTCCGCGGTACTCGCTCTCCACGGCATGCGCGGCGTCCTCGATCACCGGCAGGCCGAGCGCCCAGAGTGGGTCGAGATCGCAGGGCTGCCCGTACAGGTGGACGGGAAGAATCGCCCTCGTCCGCTTCGTGACGGCGGCGGCGGCGAGCTCCGGGTCGATGTTGAGGTCCGACGGGCGGACGTCGACGAAGACCGGCCTCGCCCCGGTGTGGACGACCACGTTGGCCGTCGCCGGCCAGGTGATCGGCGTCGTGATCACCTCGTCGCCCGGCCCGACGCCGAGCGCCACGAGCGCGAGCTGCATCGCCGCCGTCCCGGACGAAACCGCGAGGACGTGCTTCGCGCCGAGGTACTCGGAGAACCGCTCCTCGAGCTCGGCGGAGCGCTTCGCGGTCGTCAGCCAGCCCGACCGGATCGTCTCGGCGACGGCCTCGATCTCCTCCTCCCCCACCGCGGGCGGCTGGAAGGAGAGCATCGTCTTACGTCTGGACCGGAGCTCCTGCACTTGTCCGGAAGCGTATGAGAGCGGCAGCCGCCTCGCCGCACCTGAGCGCCTCCGCCCGGCTCGAGCCGATCGCCTGGACGGCTCCGAGCCGGTCGGCGCCGTGCCGCAGCTCCCCGATCGCGAACCCCGGACGCCGGTAGGCGCGCACGCGGATGACGCCTTCGGACTGCTCCGCCTGATCGAGATCGTCGACCCCGTCGAGCATTCCGGCGTCGGCGGTCAGGAAGACGGTGCACGCCCCGCCCGCGCGCGACTCGGTCGACAGCTCGTCGGTGGAGATCTCCTCGCCGAGAGCCGCGGCGAGCGCCAGGCCGTTCAGGTCGACGCCGAGGGCGGCCTCGCAGAGCTCGGCGTCGTGACC
>JACDAN010000218.1 GCA_013695385.1 Actinomycetota bacterium
CTCTCGCGCGACCACGCGCTGACGGAGATCTACTCGTACATCGTCGAGGCGATCTCGCGCGAGCCCGCCTGGCACGCCGAGCACTTCGGCCTTTCCGGCGAGCAGGCTGCGGAGAACGCAGAGGCGACCGTCTTCCTCGAGGCGCTCCTCTTCCGGCGCTACGCCGCGAAGCTCCGGTTCGAGCTCGACTTCTGGAGCAGGTTCGCGGAGGACGGCGGGACGCCGGACGGCTACTCCGAAGGTCTGACGAGAGCGACGGGGATCCGCTATCCGCCCGAGAACTACCTCACCGACATGGACGCCGGCTTCTACTCGGCCGATTACCTGCGCGCCTGGATCCGCTCGGCGCAGCTTCGCTCCTTCCTCGTGGGCCAGGTGGGCGAGGACTGGTGGCGCCGGCCCGAAACCGGCGAGCGGCTCCGCGAGCTCTTCCGCGAGGGAACGCGTCCCACGAGCGAGGAGATCGCCGCCCGCATCGGCTTCGACCCGCTCGACACCGGCCCGCTCCTGCACGAGCTCGACGTCTAGCTCCGTACGTACTGTCCCGGCGCAGGCTCGCCCTCGGGAAGCTTCGGCGGCGCTGTGAGCTCTCCCGAGCGCGGCGCCGCCCAGGCCGCCCAGTCCTCCCACCAGCTGCCCTGCCGTTCCTCGGCGCCGGCGAGCCAAGCGTCCGATTCGGGCGGAGACGGGTCCTGTGTCCAGTAGCGTGCATTCGCCTTGCCCGGCGGGTTGACGAGTCCCGCGATGTGGCCGCCGGAGGTGAGGGTGAAGCGAGTCTCGCCGCCGGTGAGCTGTGTCGTCCGGTAGCTCGAGCGCCACGGGACGATGTGGTCGTCGCGGGCGCCGAGCACGTACAGCGGCGTCTCGATCTTGGCCATGTCGACGGGAGTGCCGTCGACGACGAGCGCGTCTCTGTGGGTGAGCAGGTTGTGGAGATAGCACGCGCGCAGGTACTGAACGTGCATGGCCGCCGGCAACCGCACGTCGTCGGCGTTCCAGGCCAGGATGTCGAACGGCTCCGGCCGCTTTCCCATCAGCCAGTTCGAGACGACGTACCGCCAGATCAGGTCGTTGCCCTTCATCAGCGTGAACGGCGCGGAGATCTCGGCGGGCGCCATGTAACCGCGCCGCTGCACACGCCGCTCGATTCGCTGGATGGCAGCCTCGTCCGTGAAGGCGGCGATCTCGCCCGGCTCGGCGTAGTCGACGAGGCTGTTGAAGAGCGCGGCCCAGCCGATCCGTTCCGACTCGCCCCTGGCTGCCAGGACGCCGAGGCCGATTGCGGCGAGCGTGCCACCGACGCACACGGAGACGACGTTGACGGTGGACGACCCGGTCAGATCGGACGTCCGCTCGAGCGCGGCGAGAAAGCCGTCGCGGAGGTAGTCGTCGAGCGTGAGCTTCGCCATCGTCTCGTCCGGGTTGCGATAGCTGATCGCAAGCACGGTGAAGCCCTGTCCGACCGCATGCTCGACGAATGACCGGCCTGGCGAGAGATCGAGCACGTAGTAGCGGTTGATCCACGGCGGGCTATACAGGATGGGCCGGGCGTGCACCCGCTCGGTCGTCGGCTCGTACGCGAGCAGCTCGATCAGATGATTTCTGAAGACGACGCATCCCGGTGTGGCGGCGAGGTTGCGGCCGAGCTCGAACGCCCCCACATCGACCTGGCTCGGCTGCCCGCCGTTCCGCAGGAGATCCTCCAGGAAGAGGCGGGCGCCGCGCACGACGCTCCGACCGCCCGTGTCGTAGGCCTCCTTGACGACGGTCGGGTTGACCCACGGCAGGTTGCTCGGTGCGGCAGCGTCGAGGAGGAGCCCGAGCGCGAAGCTTGCCTTCCGCCGCGTCCCCTCGTCGAGCTCGAGCTCGTCGAGCAGCTCGTGCGCCGTGCGCGAGCCGGCGAGGTAGCTCTCGAGGACGCAGCGCAGGATCGGGTTTTCCGTCCAGGCGCGGTCATGAAAGCGACGATCGTCGAGTGACCCCGGCTGTCCGCTCGCACCGAGTGCCATCCGGGCGACGTCGAACGTGATTGCCACCTGGGCGCGAGAGAGTCGCGCCAGCGCTTCGGCCACGGTGCGGGGCCGGCGGGAGGCCTCGAGGAACGCCCTGCCAAGGGCGCGCGTGAGCGACGCTGGGTCGGCGCCGGAAAGGGCGAGCCCGTAGCGAAGATCCTCGACCGGAGCCATCCAAGGACTATAGGCACGTCGCGCTTGGTAAGCCAAGCATTCGCTAGAATGGCGAGCGTGTCCAAGGCGACGACAGGCGGCCCACTCGGTGAGTTCATTCGCATGCAGCGCAAGCTCTCCGACCTCTCGCTGCGCCGCCTCGGTGAGCTCGCCAACGTCTCGAACGCGTACCTGAGCCAGGTCGAGCGCGGCCTCTATATGCCTTCCGCACAGGTCCTGAGGAACATCGCCGACGCACTCGACCTGTCGGCGGAAACGCTCTACGAGCGGGCCGGCTTGCTGGACGAGGAGGACGAACGGGCTGGGCGGCGCGTCGGCGTCGAGGAGGCGATCCGGCTCGACGAGGATCTCACGGACGAGCAGAAGGAGTCGCTCGTCCGGCTCTACCGAGTGCTCGTCAACGCTTGATTTACCAAGCGACAGTGTGGTAAGGTACGCAGTACTTCGACATCGATCAGGAGGTTCGCATGACCACGAATTTCGTCACTCTCGCCGGCGAGGCGCAGAAGCAGGCGCTCGCGGCACTCAAGCAGGCGCAGGAACTGTCGCTCGAGGCGACAGAGTTTGCAATCGGAGTCGGCTCGCGCCAACCGTCGGAGGTGCTCGCCGAGCTGCCGAACCCGGTTGAGGTCGTCGAGGGTGCCTTCGCCTTCGCCGGTCAGGTCCTGCAGCAGCAGAAGGACTATGCGTTGCGGATGACCGAGCTGATGACGGAAGCCGCTACTCGAACGGTTCGTGGCGCGGAGGAGACCGTCGGCACCAAGTAGCGGTTCCGCACGTTTCCGCGCCTGCCCTTGACAGTGGCTGCGCCTGCCCTTGACAGTGGCTGCGCCTGCATCGTAGCTTACACCTGAATCGGGTCTCAGGTTGATGCCCAGAGGTCGAACCCGCGTCCTCAGAGACCAATGTTCCGGAGCCGCTTCGCCGGAAACTTGATGAGCAAAGGACGCAGAGCAAGAAGAGCCCGCGCAGCCCGGTGCTACGCGAAGCAGTCGAAGTACAGCGCGAAGCCCAGGCCGGCGAAGCCGGTGACGAGAAGACCAATCGTGCGCCGCTCCGGTTGACGGCCGCCGAATCGTCGGATTGTTCGTTCGGGGAGGAAGAAGGCGACCGCGAGCGACCCGAAGGGGATGAAGGTCAGCAGGAGCGCGATTGCACACGTCATAGCCGCGAGCGTAACCCGAGTGGTCGCAACGCACCTCGCTTTGAGGACGAGGGGCGATGAACGCTCCGAAACGGTTGCTTCGGAAGGCGCACGACTACGAGGTGCTCGCCGCGTCCCACGCCGAGCGCGAAGCAGCTCGTGGGGGGCGGGGAGCACCTGCACGGCGTCCTTTCCGTCTCGACGCCGGCGGAGCTGGCGTGGGCAGAGGCTTACGTGAACGCGCTGTGCGATCTCGCGCCGTCCCAGGGGTTCGGCTTCGTGGACGGCTGGGAGAAGATCCGCCACAAGATCAAGCCGGGCGTCGAGGCGGCCGCGTACCTGTCGGGCTATTTCGTGAAGGGCAAGGGCCGGACGGCCTCCCTCACGGAGAATGTCCAGGATGCCGATCTGCCTCGCCTGATCGTGTTCATCGGACGAAGCCTTACTGGGACAACCGCCTGCACCATGCGCAATTTGCGACTAGCTCGGCGGCTGTGGGCGTCCCGCGCGGGACTCGCTTATCCGCCCGTTGTGACCTATGAAGAGTGGCTGGCGGTCGCTCATGTTCTAGAGCATCGCCGGCGCGGGCCGTGAGGCCTGCCATCCGGTCCCGATGCCTACGTCTCGTCGCCGAAGTAGTCGCTGTCCACGCGCTTCACCGCGTACGTCTCGCGATCGGTCACTCCGACGTTGTGGTCGATCATCAGTTCGGCGAGGGGCTCGCCGTCCACGAGCACTACCCGAGGCGAGACGCTGCGGGCGTATTCCTGCGCCTCGCCAGAGAAGGCCGAGGCGGTGAAGATGATTCCCTTCGACGCCCTCGCCCCTTGCAACGCGCCGACGAAGCCCTGCACGACCGGGCGTCCGACCGTCGCCTCCTATCGCTTCGCCTGGAACTCGCGCCGCGGCAACGCCGCGCTCCCGTAGGTACGGTTCTACTGCGGCTTCGCGTAGGCGGGGGAGGGGCCGAAATCGACCGCGACGCACGCCTCGTCGCCGATCACCCAGGCGTCGTGTCCCGGCTCGATGCGAGCGACATCACCGGGGCCGATCTCGATCTCGGTGCCATCGTCCATGGCGACGCCCATCCTGCCGGACAACGAATAGAGGAAGTGCGGACTCTGACAACTGTCCGTCTTCGCGAGGGGCTTCACGTGCTCCGACCAGCGCCATCCCGGCTCGAATGTGCCTCGGAGAACCGTCCCACCTCCGATGTTGACGACCTCGGCCTGGCCCTTGTCAACGAACGGCCTCGTCTCGTCGGGCGAGTCCAGACTCTTGACCTCGATGCCCGCCATCTCAGCTCCTTTCGACGCAACAGGTTGAAGATCGTCTTTATCTCGCACTTGCGGCGACTGGTCAAGTCGGGCGCCTGGTTTCTTAGATGCCCCCGAATGACCCCCCGCAGCGCGCCGCGCAAACACGGCTGCGAGCGAGATTTTGCAGGATAGCACGGGGGGTAGCACGGAGTGCTCATTCCCGGCACTCCTGGCACGTATGAGCCGCTTGTTTAAGCCATTCTCGCCTAGCCAAGCGGCCCTTGAAGGCCCATACGGGATTCGAACATCCCTGCAAATCGACCGCTTTTGTCGCTCGTGGTATCACCGGGGTATGCACGCCCCGAACTCATTCGACCCGCAAACACTCCGAAACGGATCGAAACACGCTGGCCGGCTCGTCCCACGATGGTTTCACTCTTGCGTGAATCTTGGTATCTTGGTATCGTGATACCAATGAAGGATCCCAAGACGACAACGAAGGCTCTCACGCTGCGGCTGCCGGTCGACCAGGCCGAGGCGCTCGAGGCGATTGCCGGCGTTGACGAGGTCTCGATCAACGAGGAGATCCGGCGCGCCATTAGTGCCCACATCGAGGCTCGCCGTCAGGACGAGGCATTCCGCAAGCGCCTGCGCACGAGCATCGAGCGGAACAGGGAGATCCTCGAGCGGCTCGCTCGTTGATCGCCTACCTCGAGCTCGCCGACTACCTCCTGATCGCGGAGAACGTTCTCGGAGTTGCCGCCGAGGCGATCGCGAACTTCAATCGGATCGGACTCGCCCAGTCTGCGCTGTACGCGCCGCAGGCCGGCTTCGGCGGTGTCGAGGCGTACCCCGACTTCG
>JACDAN010000255.1 GCA_013695385.1 Actinomycetota bacterium
GGAGGGGCCCACTCCGGGCCCCTCCCGCAGTCTCTCAGCTAGGTCGTGGGCTCGAGTGCCGTCGCGGCGGTGACAGCCGCCGGGGGTGCCGAGCGCGGGGCGTGAGCGACGCCCACATGACCGTGACTGTCGGTCCCGTAGCCGCCCGGGACCGGAATGTAGAACTCGGGGTAGCCCCACATCCCGTGCTCGGAGACGTCGAGTCCGGCCTGCTCGACCTCCGCATCGACCCGGATCCCGAACGTGACCTTCATCAGCCACAGGGCGCCGAAGGACGCGCTGAAGGTGAACGCACCGACGGCGACGAGGCCGAGCGCCTGCGTTCCGAGCTGGTCGAACGAGCCCGTGTACCAGAGCCCGCCCTTGCCGGTGGCGAGGTTCTCGGCGAGTGCCGGCACCGCGAAGATGCCCGTCGCGAGCGTGCCCCAGACACCGGCCATACCGTGCACCGCGACGGCGCCGATCGGGTCGTCGACACGGGCGCGCTCGATCGCGAGCACGCCGAGCACCGCGATCGCACCGGCGACGAGCCCGATCACGATCGCCGCCCACGGGGCGACGAAGCCCGAAGCGGCCGTGATCGCGACGAGCGCGGCAATCACCCCGTTCAGCGTCATCGAGAGGTCCGGCTTCTTGATCACGAGCCACGAGACGGTCAGGCCGCCGAGCGCGCCCGCCGCCGCCGCGACGTTGGTCGTCAGCGCGACGTAGGCGAAGTAGCCGAGCTTGTCGCCACTGATCACGCCGAGCGTCGAGCCGGGGTTGAAGCCGAACCAACCGAACCAGAGGATCAGCACGCCGAGCGTCGTGAACGCCATGTTGTGGCCCGGAATCGCGTTCGGCTTCCCATCCGCTCCGAACTTGCCGATGCGCGGCCCGAGCAGCAGCGCCCCGGCGAGCGCCGCGAGCGCGCCCTGGTAGTGGACGACGGTCGAGCCAGCAAAGTCCTGCATCCCCTTCGAGAAGAGCCACCCGTCGGGGCTCCAGATCCAGTGCGAGACGACGGAGTAGATGAGCGTGAAGACGATGCCGAAGGCGAAATAGACCCACAGCTTCGTCCGCTCCGCCATCGCGCCCCAGACGATCGCGAGCGAGACGGCGGCGAAGACCACCTGGAACAGGTAGCCGGCGCCGGCCGGGATCGTGCTGAACCAGCTGAACGGCGCCGTCCCGATCGCGAGCAGGTCGTCCACATCCGGGAAGAACCCGCTGCCGCCGACAAGGCCGTTGCCGCCGTCGCCGAAGGCGATCCCGTAACCGACGAGGTAGTAGACGATCGACGCGATGGCGAGCACGAGGACGTTCTTCGCCGCGATGTGGCCGACGTTCTTCATCCGCGTGAGCCCCGCCTCGAGGAAGGCGAAGCCGGCCTGCATGAACATGACGAGGATCGCCGCGACGACGACCCAGATCGTTGATGCCGCGATCACCAAGTCCTTGTTGGTCATCGTCTCGCCTTTCTCGTTCGTCCGATAACCGAGGTCTGCGGGCGGAGCCGGGCTTCGCCCGGCGGGAGCCCCGCGGTGGCAGAGACGTCGACCACCCGAAGGAGGGGGCCAACCGGGGAACCATGGGTTCCCCCGTTTTGGAGGTCCTTGTTGCTCATACGACTTCCACCTCCTCCAGGCTCCTGCCTGTGCGGTTGTGCGTGACATTGAAGACGGGGCTCGCCCAGCAGATCCCGTCCCCGGACTCGTGGCCCGTGCGGGCCGCGTCGACGATCGCGTCGCGCACCGGCTCAGCGAGCTCGTCGCGGACGATGAACGTGAGATGGGCCTTGGGCAGGAAGCGCGACTCGAAGATGCGCCCCCGGTACTCGTGGGTGATCCCACGCTGGCGGCCGTGACCGACCGCCTCGATCACGGTGACACCGACGTGACCGGTGTGATCCTCGACGGCATCCATCACCGTCTCGATCCGGTCGCGAACCACTATCGCCTCGACTTTCATCATCGAGCGGCCTCCTAGCAGTCGTAGTAGAGGGAGAACTCCGCCGGGTGCGGGCGGAGCCGAACGACATCGACCTCGTGCTCCCGCTTCCAGTCGATCCACGTCCGGATCAGGTCTTCGGAGAAGACCCCGCCCGCGAGTAGGAACTCATGGTCGGCCTCGAGCGCGTCGAGCGCCTCCGCCAACGAGCCGGGGACCTGCGGGGCGTCCTGCCCCGTGTCCTCGAAGAGGTCGTAGTCGGCCGGCGCGCCCGGGTCGATCCCCTGCTGGATCCCGTCGATGCCGGCCAGCAGCATCGCCGAGAAGGCGAGATACGGGTTCGCCGCTGCGTCGGGGCAGCGGAACTCGATCCGCTTCGCCTTCGGCGACTCGGAGTACATCGGGATCCGGATGCAGGCCGAGCGGTTGCGCTGCGAGTAGACGAGGTTGACCGGCGCCTCGTAGCCCGGCACCAGCCGTCGGTACGAGTTCGTCGTCGGCGCGCAGAAGGCGAGCAGCGCGGGCGCGTGACTGAGCAGGCCGCCGACGTAGCAGCGGGCGAGCTGAGAGAGCCCCGCGTATCCCGACTTGTCGGCCATCAACGGCGTGCCCTCCTTCCAGAGGGACTGGTGGCAGTGCATGCCCGAGCCGTTGTCGCCGAAGATCGGCTTCGGCATGAACGTCACCGACTTGCCGTGCGCCCGCGCGACGTTCTTGACGACGTACTTGTAGGTCATCACCTGGTCGGCCATCCGCGTCAGCGTCTGGAAGCGCAGGTCGATCTCGCACTGGCCGCCCGACGCGACCTCGTGGTGGTGGAACTCGCAGGGGATGCCCAGCCGCTCGAGCGTGAGCACCATCGCCGTGCGCAGGTCGTGCAGCGAGTCGTGCGGCGCGGTGGGGAAGTAGCCCTCCTTCGGCCGCGAGGTGTAGCCCAGGCCAGGCTTGCCGGAATTCCAGTAGCCCTCGGGCGAGTCGACGGCGTAGCGGGCCGTGTTCGGGCCAAGCTCGTAGCTCACCTCGTCGAAGACGAAGAACTCGCACTCGGGACCGATGAAGCACGTGTCGGCGATCCCGGTCGAGCGCAGGTACCCCTCGGCCCTCTTCGCGACGCCCCGCGGGTCGCGCGAGTACGGCTCCCTCGTGAGCGGATCGACGATCTCGCAGACGAGCGAGAGCGTCGGCGCCTCGGTCGCGGGATCGAGGATCGCCGAGGTGGGATCGGGGACGAGCAGCATGTCCGACTCCGCGATGCCCTGCCAGCCGCGGATCGAGGAGCCGTCGAACCCGAGGCCCTCGTCGAAGGCGTCCTCGTCGAGCGCGCGCAACGGCAGCGTCATGTGCTGCCACGTGCCGAGCAGGTCGCAGAACTTCAGGTCGACCATCGAGACGCGCGTCTCCGAGGCCCACTCGAGCGCCTCGCGCGCGTCGGGCAGCGTCTCGCCGCCGTTCACCAAGTAGTGCTTCGTCTCCAGTTCCGACATCCCACTTCCTCCCGGTTGGACCACAAAAAAAGCGCCCCAGGACTCTTCGTCCTGAGGCGCCGTCGCCTGCCGTTCCCGCCGTCGGCGGCGGGAACCTGCTCTCACTGTAGCGGGCCGGCGAGACGATGTGCAACCCCTTCTCCCGCATACGGTCTTGTGCGCTTGACAACGAGGAACTAACGTCGTATCTTCTCGCGAACATTGTTCGGTAATGTCGAATGATGTTCGGGCAAGGTGGCCCGGCAACCGCGGAACGGCCCGCGCGCTTCCGAGCCACGGGCCCGGAAGGAGGTCGTACCGCCCATGGATGAGCACTCGCTCGGCCAGAAGCTGGCGGCGGAGTTCGTCGGCACCGGGCTACTCGTCTTCGTCGGAGCCGGGTCGGTTCCGGCGATGATCCTGCTGACGAGCGAAGGCGCGCCGTTCTCGGGCGCCGAGGTCGGCATGATCGCGCTCGCGTTCGGCCTGATCGTGACCGCGATGGTCTACACGGTCGGCAAGGTGTCCGGGTGCCACATCAACCCCGCGGTGACGTTCGCGCTCGCCGCTACGAGGCGCTTCCCCTGGAGCGGCGTGCCCGCGTACTGGGCAGCGCAAGTGGCGGGAGCTATCGGCGGCGCGCTCGCGATCTGGGCATCGTTCGGCAGCCGCGTCTTCGACTTCGGCTCAGGCTTCGGCGTCGTCGACTTCAACAACGACGTGACCGCCTGGGGCTCGGCGATGTTCGTCGAGGCCCTCGCGACCGGGATCCTCATGTTCACCATTCTCGGCATCGTGGACACGCGCTCGCCCGAGGGTTGGGCCGGCCTCGTCATCGGCCTGGTCGTCGTCGCGATCATCATCACGGTCGGTCCGCTGACGAGCGCCTCGATCAATCCGGCACGCGCACTCGGGCCGCTGCTGGTCTCCGACCTGAACGGCTCGTTCCACAACTGGATTGAGCAGCTCTTCGCATACATCCCGGCAAACCTCGGCGGCGCCGCGATCGCCGCGTTCGCCTACGACTGGATCGCGAAGCCACGGATCGTCCAGCGTCCGATCAAGGAAGCCGTGACCGAGCCCGACCGCGCCGACGCATACGAGCCGGCCGCCAACGTCTAAGGAGGAGCAATGAGCAGCACGGACGTCGCGACAGTCAAGAAGTTCCTCAACAACCCGGACGACCTCGTCCCCGAGTCGCTCGCCGGTCTCGAAGCAGCGCACTCCGATCTCCTGAGGGTCGATCTCGAGAACCAGATCGTCGTCCGACGAGGTGCGCCGACGAGCGGAAAGGTCGCGCTCGTCTCCGGCGGTGGCGCAGGTCACGAGCCGCTGCACGGCGGCTTCGTCGGGGTCGGCATGCTCGACGCCGCCTGCCCGGGCGCCGTCTTCACGTCGCCCGTCCCCGACCAGATGCTCGCGGCGACGAAGGCCGTCGACGGGGGCGCTGGCGTCGTCCACATCGTCAAGAACTACACCGGCGACGTGCTCAATTTCCGTCTTGCGGCCGAGCTGGCGGAGGACGACGGCATCCAAGTCGAGTCGGTGTTGACGAACGACGACGTCGCCGTTGAGGACAGCCTCTACACGGCCGGACGCCGCGGCGTGGGCGTGACGGTCCTCGTCGAGAAGATCGCCGGCGCGAAGGCCGCGGCGGGCGGAACGCTCGCCGAGGTCGCCGGGATCGCGCGGAAGGTCAATGCCCAGGGGCGGAGCTTCGGCGTCGCTCTGACGTCGTGCGCCACGCCCACCTCGGGTGGGCCGATCTTCGAGATCGGCTCCAACGAGATGGAGTTCGGCGTGGGCATCCACGGCGAACCGGGCCGCCGGCGCGAGCGCGTCAAGCCCGCCGCCGAGATCGTCGAGCAGATGACGACCGCGATCCTGGGCGACCTCGACGCCCCGTCCGGCTCGAATGTCCTCGCGTTCGTCAACGGGCTTGGAGGGACGCCGTTGATCGAACTCTACCTCGTCTACAACGATCTGACGAAGCAGCTCGAGCGCCATGGCTTGACCGCAACACGGAACCTCGTCGGCAACTACATCACGAGCCTCGAGATGGCGGGCGTGTCGATCACCCTCCTCGCGCTGGACGAAGAGCTGACGATGCTGTGGGATGCTCCCGTGCACACCCCGGCGTTGCGGTGGGGCACGTAGCCGTAATGGAAGGAGGCGCGAGCGTGGACGCTGGCACGGTGCGGAGCTGGATGAGCGCCTCTGCGGCTGCGATCCGGGAGCAACGCGACTACCTGACGCAGCTCGACGCGGCGATCGGCGATGCAGATCACGGCGCGAACATGGATCGCGGCTTCACGGCGGTCCTCGAGCAGCTCGATGCCGCGGAGGCGTCGCAGCCGCCTGGCAAGCTGCTGCTCACCGCAGGCTCCACGCTCGTTTCCACCGTCGGCGGCGCCAGCGGCCCCTTGTGGGGAACAGCGCTTCGGCGTGCCGGTCGTGCTCTCGGCGAGGAGGTGGAGTTCGACGGGCCCCAGCTTGCGGCTGCGCTCGAAGCAGCCCTCGGTGGAGTCGTCGAGCTCGGCGCCGCGGCGGAAGGCGAGAAGACGATGGTCGATTCGCTGGCTCCTGCGGTACGTACGCTTCGCGAGCAACTCGCGGGCGGCTCGGAGCTCGGACCGGCGCTCGCGGCGGCCCGAGCCGCAAGCGAGGAGGGCATGCGGGCGACGGTGCCGCTCCAGGCGACCAAGGGGCGCGCCTCATACCTGGGCGAGCGAAGCATCGGCCATCAGGATCCGGGCGCGACGTCGACCGCCCTGATCGTCGCCGCGCTCGAGCAGGCGATCAGTCGGGGAGCATGAGCGAGGTTCTGCTCCGCGGCCTCGGCGCGGCCGGCGGAGTCGCGGCCGGCCAGGCGCTCACCCTCCGCGTCCCTGCGCCGCAGGCCGGACCGGGTGGCCCGGCCGAGGTCGAGCGAGTGGCGGAAGCGCTCGCGGCCTCC
>JACDAN010000264.1 GCA_013695385.1 Actinomycetota bacterium
GGCCGGGCGGGGTAGCTGGAGCCGGGGCTGGCGCTGGCGCCGCGATTGCGCCGTCACCTTCGCCGTCGCCGTCACCGTCCACGAGGGCCACCTCGGCCGGCCTCCGGCGCGCATCCTCCTGTTCCTGCGGCGTCAACGGCGCGTCGAGGCCCCGGCGACCCCGGTAGTCGGGCGCCCGCTCGAGGAGGACGGCAAGGAACGGTGCGGCGATGAAGATGGTCGAGAAGGCGCTGATCGAGATCCCGATCAGGATCGCAAAGGCGAAGTCCTTCAGAACCTCGCCGCCGAAGAGGAACAGGGCACCCACGGGAAGCAGCGTGATGATCGTCGTGGCCAGCGAGCGGCGGACCGTCTCCCAGAGCGACGTGTTGATGATCTCCTTGATCGTCGCCCGGCGCATGACGGGCAGGTTCTCGCGAACGCGGTCGAAGATGATGATCGTGTCGTAGATCGAGTACCCGATGATCGTCAAGAAGGCGGCGACGGTGGCGGCACTCACCTCCCGGCCCACGAACGAGTAGACACCGATCGCGATCAGTCCGTCGTTCACGATCGTCCGCAGGATCGGCACCGCGAATCGCCACTGGAAGCGGAGCGAGATGTAGATGGTGATCAGGACGAACGAGATCAACATCGCGTAGATCGCGCCACGGAGGATCTGCTCGGAGAAGCTCGCCGAGACGTTCCGCACGCCCCGTTGCTCTACGTCCAATCGCTCGACGAGGCCGGCGGTGATCTCGCGCTGCTCGGCGCCCTCGAGCGGCTCGGCTCTGACGGTGAACTCGCGGAAGCCGCCGCCGACAGCCTCCTCGCCACGGCCCTGGATGACCGCGCTCGCCTGACCGAGCTTCGCCACCTCCTCGCGCACCTCCGCAACGTTCACGGGTCGATCCGCGGTGAAGGTCATCTCCGTTCCGCCGCGGAAATCGATGCCGAGGTTGAGCCCGTTAAAGATCAGCGAGCCGATCGAGGCGGCGATCAGCACGGCCGCCACGCTGAACCAGATCCGCCGCTTGCCGACGGCGTCGAACTGCTGCCAGCGCGCCATCGTCTGCGCGCTCGCACCCATGAACTGCGGATTGTCGAACCAGCGGAAGCCCGCGAGGAGACCGAGCAGCGCTCGGGTCGCGAAGACCGCCGTGAAGATCGAGATGGTGGTGCCGAGGAGGAGCAGAAAGGCGAACCCGCGCACACCGCCGGTGGCAACGGCGAACAGGATCAGTGCCGTGATCCCGGTGACGACGTTCGCATCGATGATGGTTGCGAAGCCCTTGCGGTAGCCCGAGGCGATGGCGGCGCGCACGGATTTCTTGTCCGCCGCCTCTTCCTTGATGCGCTCGAAGATGACGATGTTGGCGTCGGCCGCGACGCCGATCGCGAGGATCATCCCGGCGAAGCCCGGCAGCGTCAGGGTGACGTCGAAGAGAACGATGACCGCATAGAGGAAGGCGCCGTTGAGCGCGAGCCCCACGATGGCGACGAGGCCGAGGAAGCGGTAGATGAGGAGCAGGAAGACCGCGACGACGAGGAGGCCGATCAGCGATGCGGTGATGGCCTCGCGAAGCGAGTCCTTCCCGAGCGTCGCCGAAACCTCGGTGAAGTCGATCTGCTCGAATTCATAGGGGAGCGCACCACTGCGGAGGACGAGCGCGAGCTCCTTCGCCTCGCCGACGTCGCCGATCCCCGTGATCTCGGCGGAGCCGCCCGGGATTCCGTTGGGGTTCTGCTTCCAGTCGATCGTCGGGGCCGACTTGATCTCGCGGTCGAGCACGATCGCGAAGCTCTGGAGCGCGTTCTCCGGACCGAGTGTCCCCGAGAGGAACTGGCCCCGGTCGGCGAGCTCGCGGGTGATGTCGTGGAACTTGTCGCCACCACTGTCGGTGAACTCCATGAGGACGATCGCGCCGCCCTCGGACTGGCTGAAGTCCTGGCGCGTCCCGTCCAGCTTCAGGTCCTTGCCGGTCATCTCCGGGATCGGCTTCTGCTTGTTCTGCGGGTCGTACTTGAAGAGGTAGAAGAAGTTCTGCTGCGGCGGCGCCTGCTGGACGCCCGGGCAGTAGCGCTCGCCGATCCCGCAGGTGAGAACGATCGTCTTGTTTGGAATGCCGAGGATCTTGAAGTTCTTCGGCACCGGGTCGCCGGTGCGGGTCTGGTAGGCCTGACGGATCCGGTCCTGGGTCTCCTCGGGCTGGCCGATCACCTTCTTCGCCTTGGGATCCGTGAGGTAGTACTCCTGCGGCGTGCCGCGCTCCGTCCGGGGTTGGAGCTCCTTCAGCAGCTTGTAGAGGTCGGGAGCGGGGACGGGAAAGCCGTTCTCATCCCTGGTCGGGTCCAGCGTGTTCTCGTTGACGTCGAACAGCCAGAGCTGCGCCGTCTGCCCGACGAGCTTCGCGAGCTGGGCGGGATCCTCGACACCCGGAACCTGAACCGAGATCTGATCCTCCCCCTGCTGGCGGATCTCGGTCTCGGCGACGCCGAGGGCGTCGACCCGGTTCCGGATCACCTCGACGGCGAGGTCCAGGTTCTCCTCGGTGATCTCCTCGCCCTTCGGCGGGATCGCGCGCAAGACCACCTCGAGGCCGCCCTGGAGATCGAGCCCCAGCTTCACCTTCTGGTGAATCGGCGACTGCGGAATCAGGAGCAGCACGATGCCGACGAGGCCGGCGACGACGACGCCGAGAAGCGTGAGGTTTCCTCGCCGGGTGGCCAAAGCGACCCTAGGTTAGCCGCGCTCTTCGTCTACAGGAGGCGCTTCGTCGTCCTCGACGACCACCGTCGCCACGGCTTCTTTCGCGAGCCGGATCTCGGTGCCGGGGGCGATCTCGACGATGAGATGGTCGTCGGCGATCGTCCGCACCGTTCCGTAGACACCGCCCATCGTGATCACCTCGACCCCCGGCTGGATCCCGGAGACCATCGCCTGGTGCATTGCACGCCTCCGCCGCTGGGGACGGATGAGGACGAACCACATCACCGCGATCAACGCAGCGAGGAAAATCAGCTGCCCGGATTCCACGCTATGTGTCCTCTGCTGCTCTCAGGGTTGCCAAGACGGCTCACTGCGTTCTCCTTGAAGGATGCCAGGCTGCCGTTCTCGATCGCCTCCCTGGCACCTGCTGTGACGTCGAGGACGAAGCGCAGGTTGTGCAGGGTCAGAAGGCGAAGGCCGAGGAGCTCCTGCTGGTTGACGAGGTGCCGGATGTACGCCCGCGAGAATCGCGCGCAGGCGGGGCAGGAGCAGTCCTCGTCCAAAGGCCGCTGATCCCGGGCGAAACCGGCGTTCTTGAGGTTGAGGCGTCCGGCCCAGGTGAGCGCGGAGCCGGTGCGTGCGGTCCGGGTCGGAAGGACGCAGTCGAACATGTCGATTCCCCGCTCCACGACCTCGAGGATGCCCTCGGGGTCTCCGATGCCCATGAAGTAGCGGGGCCTGTCCCCGGGCAGGGCCGGGGCCGCCCAGGCGGTCGCCTCGAGAGTCAGCTCCCGGGGCTCGCCGACTGAGAGGCCGCCGAGCGCGTAGCCGTCGAAATCGAGCGCCGTGATCTCCTCCAGCGAGCGGCGGCGGAGCTCGCGATCGGACGCTCCCTGAGTGATGCCGAAGACGAGCTGACCGGGTGCGCGGTCGGCAACCACCTGGCGCTGCGCCCAGAGCGTCGTGCGGCGGACGGCCTCCTCGAGCTCAGCTCGCGGCACCCCCGCCGGCGGGCAGACGTCCAGGCACATCGCGATGTCAGAGCCGAGATTCGCCTGGATGCGCGCGACCGTCTCCGGCGTGAAGCGCGCGGACGAGCCGTCGTAGACCGACCGGAACGTGACGCCCTCGTCGTCGACCGCCTGGATCGTGTCCCGGAGGGAGAACACCTGGAAGCCCCCCGAGTCGGTCAGGATCGGCCCGTCCCACCCCATGAACCGGTGGAGGCCACCGAGGTCCTCGATCAGCTCGTCGCCTGGGCGGAAGTGGAGGTGGTACGTGTTTCCGAGCAGGATCGCCGCGCCGAGCTCGCGCACCTCGTCGGGATGGAGCGTCTTCACCGTTGCCTTCGTCCCGACCGGCATGAACGCCGGCGTCGGCACATCGCCGTGGGCGGTCGACAGGATCCCGGCGCGCGCTTCGCCGTCGGTGGCCGTGACCCTGAAGCTCACAGGATCAGCATGGCGTCGCCGAACGAGTAGAAGCGGTAGCGCTCCCCGATTGCGAGCCTGTACAGCCGCCGCGTTTCCTCGATGCCCGCGAACGCCATCACGAGCGCGAGCAGCGTCGTGCGCGGGAGATGGAAGTTCGTCAGCAGCGAGTCGACCCTGCGGAACTCGAAGCCGGGGGTGATGAACAGCCCGGTTCGCCCTTGTAACAGACTGTTACTTGCCCCCGATCCCCGGTTTTCGGCGGCAGGAGGGGCTTGTAACAGACTGTTACTAGCCACCGTCTCGAGGACGCGCACCGTCGTCGTCCCGACGGCGAGGACGCGATCGGCGGCACGAATCCGCCCCCAGGACGCGGGCGCGACCGAGTAGCGCTCGCTGTGGATCGAATGCCGATCGAGGGTGTCCGACTCGACCGGCCGGAAGGTGTCGAGGCCGATGTGGAGCGTGACCCGCTCGACGTCGAGCTGCGCCAGCAGCTCGGGCGTGAAATGAAGCCCCGCCGTGGGCGCCGCGGCGCTGCCCTCCTCCACGGCGTACACGGTCTGGTATCGCCCAGGATCCGCGAGAGGCTCGGTGATGTAGGGAGGAAGCGGCGTCTCGCCGGCCGGCTCGCCGTCGAGCCGGAGTCGCCACCGACCCTCGCCGAGCGGCTCCAGCAGCTCGACGGGCCCTAGACGCTGGCCGGCCCTCAGCCGGCGCGATGGGCGGGCCAGCCCCTCCCACACGCCGTCCGGCCCGACCTGCTCCAGCAGCAGCACCTCGGCGTCTCCCCCACCCGAGCGGGGAAGCCGCAGGCGACCAGGGATCACCCGGGTCTCGTTGACGACCACGAGCTCCCCCCGGGTGAGCTCCTCGGGCAGCTCTGAGAACCGCCGATGGCGCACAGCGCCGGTTGCCCGGTCGTAGACCAGCAGCCGGGACTCGTCGCGCCGCTCCGCCGGACGCTGTGCGATCAGCTCGGGCGGAAGCTCGTACTCGAGCTCGGCCGTGTCCATCCGGGGGCAACGCTACCCTCCGGTCGTGGACTACGACGCCGTCGAGCGTGCAAGGGAGCGGCTTGAAGCCGCTGCGAACTCCCGCACGCAGCCCGGCGACGTCGAAGCGGTGCTCGAGCGGGCCCGGTCACAGATCGAAGAGCTCGCCGAGCTCGCCGCCCAGCTCGAGACGTCCTTGCCCTCACGGGTCGGCGAGGCAGTGCAAGAGGGGATCCGCGCAGAGGCCCTTCCGGTTGCACGCCAGCTGGCGGAGGTGCGAGGGCTTGCGGGTCAGACGATCCGCCGCCTCGAGCGCATCGAGGGGGACACGCTCGCCGAACGACATGCCCGGGTCGACGACCTCTCGCTGCTCGTCGAGCTGATCACCTCCGGCTGGAAGAGCGTCGACGATCGGCTCGGCCGCCTGGAGCGAGGTCTCCAGCAGAGCGGCGGCGCAATCGTCTACCGCATCGAGGACGCCCAAGAGCGGCGATCCTCGAACGGGTAGCCGCTAGCAGACAGGCCGCGTCGCTCAGCAGGACGCGCGACCGGCGTGGGTCGGTAGGCCTACAGGAGGGCGAGTATCAGGGCAGCAGTCACGGCCCAGGCGGCGACCGTCGCGAGGATCGGGACGTCGCTCAGGAGCACGTTTTCGGGCTCCTCGCCGAGATCCTCGCGATGCATCAGCTGGAGGTACCGGAAGAGCCCGAAGACGACGAACGGGATCGTTGCCATCAGAGCACTCCCGTCCCTGGCCTCGAAGGTGTACAGCGAGTAGGCCACGATGGTGCAGGCCGCGACGATCGAGACGAGCTGATCCAGGAGCTCGGGGGAGTACCCGGCCAGCACCTGCCGGCTCTGCGCGTCATCCCCTCCTGCGACGAGCTCGCCCCGTCGCTTGGCCAGGGCGAGGAAGAGCGCCAGCAACGCCGTGCAGACGATCAGCCAGGGCGAGATCCGGACGTCGACCGCCTCCGCCCCGGCCGCGGCGCGGATCACGAAGAGCGCCGAGATCGCCATGACGTCGACCAGTGCCAGGCCGCGTAGGCCCACGCTGTACGCGCCCTGGAGTGCGAGGAACCCCCCCAGGTAGGCGATCGAGCCCCAGCCGAGCGGCGCCACGATCGCGAGAGCGAGTGTCGCGAGGAGGGCCGCGACACCGACGGCGAGCGCGGGGCGGACTGTGCCGTTCGCGACCGGCCGGTTCCGTTTGAGCGGGTGCAGGCGGTCGTGCGCCGCGTCTCGCACGTCGTTGACGAGGTACGCCGCACTCGAGGCCAGGCAGTAGGCGACGAACGCCGCCGTCGCCTGGATCCACTTCCCGGGCTCGTCGAGCTCGGCCGCGAAGAGGATTCCGGCGTAGAGCAGCAGGTTCTTCGACCACTGCCGCGGCCGCATCGCAACGAGGAGCCCGTCGCGGGCAACCCCCTGGGCTGCGGGCGTGGCGAGGTCCTCGCCGGCCACGGTCACTTCGGCGCCACCGGCAGGACGAGCTCGAACCGCGTGCCCTCTCCCGGCGTGGACTCGAGCTCGATGCGGCCGCCGTGCGCAACGGCAAGCTCGCGAGCGATAGCCAGTCCCAGCCCCGTCCCGGTTCCATCCCGAGTCCAGAACGGTCTGAAGATCCGCTCTTGCTCCTCGGGCGAGATACCAGGGCCGGAGTCGCCCACCGCAACCGAGATCACACCGTCGTGCGCGTCGAGCTGGAGCTCCACTCGGCCGCCGTCCGGCGTCCAGCGAAACGCGTTCGCGAGCAGGTTCGAGATGATCTGAAGCACCCGGTCGCCGTCGGCGACGATCACCGGCTGGGCTGTGATCTCGCGCTCGTAGTCGATCCCACGGCGGCGCGCTTCCTCCGCGAAGTTGCTGTACGCGCGCTCCAGCAGCGCCGCCATGTCGACCTCCTCACGGTGCAGCGTGAACCGGCGAGCATCGAGCTTCGCAAGATCGAGCACGTCTCCGACGAGGCGTTCGAGCCGCCGAGACTCGGCAGCGATCACGTCCAGGGACAATGTGCGCATCTCCTCGGTCTGCGCCACCCCTTCGCGCAGAGCCTCGACATGCCCGCGAATCGCGGTCAGCGGTGTTCGCAGCTCGTGCGAAACCGTCATCAGGAAGTTGCGCTCGAGCTCTTCGGCCTCCCGAAGCCGGGCGGCCATCTGATCGAACCGCTCTGCAAGGTGGCCGATCTCGCCGCTCGCCTGCACTTTCGGGACGTCGTAGTTGCCGCCGGCGATCCGGTCAGCGGCGTCCGAGAGGGCGAGCACGGGTTGGGTGATCCGGCGAGACAGGTACCAGGCGAGCGCTCCGGCGACGAGGATTCCCACCATCCCGGCGAGGGCGAGTCGCTCGGCGAGCGTCAGCCAGCGGTCGCGGAGCTCGGCCTTGGGCTTGGCGACGACGAGTGCGCCGAACGGCGGGCTGCGACGGCCCAGACGGAGTGGCGAGGAGACTGCGAAGTATTCACGCGAGGCGCCCGGCGGCGTGAACTCGAATGTCCTGATCCGCCCGTCCTTCCACTCGACGGCGTCGGCCGGAATGGGCCGAAACCCCGAGCGCTGCCGGAAGAAGATCCTCAGGCCGACGTAGTAGAGGCGGCTGCCGCTCGCCTGCTCCAGCCGCTTCGGCACGAGGGGGATCGGAAGGCGATCTTCGTCCTGGACACGACGCGCCTGGTCGGCGAAGAGCACGGTGAGGCCCTGTGCCTCGCGCCGAAGCTCGGCGACCAGGCGGTCCTCGGTGTAGTCCTGAAAGAGGCCGAGCGCGATGAGGGTCGAGACCAGTCCCGCAAGCGCGGCGCCCGCCAGGAAGAAGGCCGGCAGGCGGAAGCGCAGCGACCTGAACATGTCTCCGATGCTTCCCTACGCGGTAACGGTGTCCTTGGACGAGTCCTTCGTCGGTGCGGCCTTGTACCCGACACCCCAGACGGTGACGATCGGAGAGGCCTCGCCCAGCTTCCTCCGCAGCTGTCGAATGTGGACGTCGACCGTGCGCGTGTCGCCGGCAAAGGTGTAGCCCCACACTCGCTCGAGGAGCTGGTCGCGCGTCAGGACGAGCCCGTTGTGATCGAGAAGCTCCCACAGGAGATCGAACTCCTTCGGCGCGAGCTGGACGTCCTCACCCTCGACCTGCACCTCACGGCGCCCGGAGTCGACGAGGAGCAGGCCGTGCCGGATCTGCGTCGTCGTCGCCTGCTTCCGTTCGGGCGCCGACCGGCGGAGGACGGACTTGACCCGCGCGACGAGCTCGCGCGGATTGAACGGTTTCGTGAGGTAGTCGTCGGCCCCGACCTCGAGACCGACGATCTTGTCGATGTCCTCGTCGCGCGCCGTCAGCATCAGGATCGGAACTTCGGAGCTCTGGCGCAGCCGACGGCATACCTCGATCCCGTCGATGTCCGGAAGCATCAGGTCGAGGACGATTAGGGCAGGCGAATGGGCCTCCGCAAGGGTCAGGGCGTCGCGCCCGGTCGGCGCGACTTTTACGACGTACCCGGCGTTCCGGAGATACATCGCGACGAAGGACGCGATTGACGCCTCGTCCTCGACCACCAGCACTGTCTGCGCGTCGGCGGATGCCATCGCGCTTCTCAGGATGCCAGACCGCTCGACCTAGCCGCCGGAAGGCGGACCGACGAGTTCGATGCGCTCGCGCTTGTCCGGAATCGAGCGGTAGGGCCCGCCGTTCAGGGAGACCGAGCCGTCGAAGAAGACCCCGCCCTCGGGATCACCCCAGCCGTCGAGCCAGCCCTCTCCGCGACCGACGGCCGAGAGATTGATCTTCGAGGCGACGAGCTTCACGATGAACCGGTGATCGTCGACGATCCGGAAGCGGATGTTCGCGCCGGAATAGACCGTCGTGCGCGCGTTGAGATCGCGCTCCTTCTCCGCACCGCGGACGACGACGATCCCGGCATCGCCGATTGAGTCCGTCACCGTCAGCTGCCCGCGCGCGAACCGGCCGATGATGCCGCCGCGCATGCGAAGCTGCATCGATGCACGGCCGTCCTGGATGGAAAGCGTGCCGTCCTCGGCCGGCGGACGGGCTCCCGAGCCCACCGCGGCGGTGGCGAGGGAGATGGCTGCGAGAGCAGCGACAAGCATGAGCTTCGATGCGCGCACACCTGGAGTATCGGCCCTCCGCGTATAGCTACGTTCAGTGATCTGTAAGGAATCCGTAAGTACCTAGTTGGACGAACTCACTGTTTTCGGGACGATCGTGCTCGTCGTTGCCGGCGGGCTGCTGCTCGCCCTCCTGGCAATCAAGCTCGGCGACCGCTTCCCGATCCCGGAGCCCGCCCTCTTCCTCGTCCTCGCCGCGGTGGCCTCGGACGTCTTCCCGAGCCTCGGCGAGCGTCTCTCGATTCGCGAGGTCGAGCGGATCGGCGTCGTCGCGCTGATCGTGATCCTCTTCAACGGCGGAACGCTCGTCGGCTGGCGGCGCTTCAGAGTCGCGGCGGTTCCGATCTTCACCCTCGGCGTCATCGGAACGTTCGGCACTGCCGCCGTGATGGCGGCCGCGGCTCACTACCTCTTCGGCTTCGACTGGATCATCGCGGGCGTTCTCGGCGCCGCCCTCGCGCCTACCGACCCGGCCGTGATGTTCTCGGTGCTGGGGGACAAGGAGATCCGCGGGCGCGCCGGAACGATCCTGGAGGGCGAATCCGGCGTCAACGACCCGGTTGCAATCGCCCTGCTGATCGGGATGATCGAGCTCGCGACGACGGAGGGGGCGTCGTTCTGGGTGGTCGTCGAGGAGTTCTCGCTCGAGATGACGATCGGACTGGTGGCGGGGCTGCTCGGCGCGGCGGCGATGCGCCCGCTCCTGCGCGTCCCGCTACCGACCCCCGGCATCTATCCCCTGAGGACGCTTGCCGCCGCAGGCGTCATCTACGGGGCGGCTTCCACTGCCCACGGCTCCGGATTCCTCGCAGTGTTCGTCGCCGGGGTGATGCTCGGTAACGCCGACGTCCCGTTGCGCGCGGAGATCGAGCGCTTCCACACCTCGCTGGCGAGCCTCGCGGAAGTCGTCGTGTTCGTCGCACTCGGGCTGACGATCGATCTCACCGACCTGCTCACCAGCAGCCGGCTGCTCGAAGGCCTCGGGCTCGCAGTGTTCCTGGCGCTCGTGGCGCGGCCGCTCGCCGTCGGCCCGTTGCTGCTTCCAATCCGGATGCGCCGAAACGAACGTCTCTTCATCATCTGGAGCGGGCTCCGGGGCGCAGTCCCGATCCTGCTGGCGGCCTTCGCAGTCCTTGCCGCCGTCGACCAGGCGGAGCGCGTCTACGACATCGTCTTCGTCGTCGTCGCCTTCTCCGTCATCGTCCAGGGATCCACGGTGCCGCTCGTTGCGCGGCGGCTCGGTATTCGCATGCGCGTCAGTACGTGAAGAAGCCTTCGCCGCTCTTGCGGCCGAGCTTGCCCTCGCCCTGCATTCGCAACAGGCGCTCCGGTGGCGCCATCCGCTCCTCCCCGAGGGCCTCGTGCAGCGCCTCGGACGCGTGGGTGTGGATGTCGATGCCCACGAGGTCGACGAGCGCGCACGGCCCCATCGGCCAGCCGGCGCCGTTCGTCATCGCCTTGTCGAGATCCTCGGGCGTGACACCCGCTTCGTCCAGCACGCGGACACAGTCGTTCAGCAACGGGATCAGGACCCGGTTCACGATGAAGCCGGGCGTGTCGTTACACCGGACCGGCTGCTTCCCTGCGCGCTCGGCCCATTCGTAGGCGGCGTCCACGGCCTCCTGCGAGCTCGCCGGAGCCTGGACGATCTCGACGAGCGGAAGCAGCGGCGCCGGGTTGAAGAAGTGCATGCCGATCACCCGCTCCGGTCGATCTGCCGCCTCGGCGATCGACCCGACCGAGAGCGCGGAGGTGTTCGTCGCCAGAATCGCGTCCGCACGACAGACCTTCGAGAGCTCGGAGAAGAGCTCGCGTTTTGGCTCGAGCTCCTCGACGATCGCCTCGATCACGAGGTCGCAGTCTGCGAAGGCGTCCAGCGTGGTGGTGGTCGTGAGCCGCTCCATTGCCGCGTCCTTGTCCTCCGCCTCCATCCGGCCCTTCTCGACGGCTCTCGTCATGAAGTGGTCGATCTTCGAGCGCGCCTGTTCGCCCAGCTCTTCGCTGACCTCACGGCCGACGACCTCGGCCCCCGCCTGGACGGCGACCTGCGCGATTCCGGCGCCCATCGTCCCGAGCCCGACCACACCGACACGACGAATCTCCACGGCGCGGGAGCCTACTGCGCTCACACGCGCTCGATGACGGTGGCGATCGCCTGGCCGAAGCCGATGCACATCGTCGCCACGCCGTAACGCTCGTTCCGCCGCTCGAGCTCGCCGAGAAGCGTCGCGGTGACGCGCGCGCCGGTCGCGCCGAGGGGATGGCCGAGCGATATTCCTCCGCCGTTCGGGTTGACGTCTCCCCCACGGTCCTCAAGCCCGGCGTCGGCGAGAAACTGGAGAACGACGGACGCGAACGCCTCGTTCACCTCGATCACGGCGATGTCGTCCCAGGTCAGGTCTGCTTTTTCGAGCGCCTTCGCACACGCCGCGGGGTTCCCGTGAAGCATCCGGTGCGGGTCGACGCCCGAGAGCCCGAAGGAGACGAAGCGCGCTCGGGGCTCGAGCCCGAGCCGCGACACCGCCTGATCCGACGCCACGAGGACGGCCGCGGCCCCGTCGCAGATCTGGCTCGAGTTCCCGGCCGTCACCCGTCCCTCCGGGATGAAGACCGGCAAGAGCTCTGCGAGCTTCTCCGCCGAGGTGTCGCGGCGCGGGGTCTCGTCGACGGCGAGAGCCCCGTCGATCGGCACGATCTCTTGCTCGAAGCGGCCCTCGTCGATCGCGAGGAGCGCCCGCCGGTGCGACTCGAGCGAGAAGGCGTCCAGCTCCTCCCGCGAGATCCCCCAGTCCTCGGCGATCACCTCCGCCGAGATCCCCTGCGGGACGATCTGCCAGCGCTCCATCAGCTCGTCCGAGAGGTCGCCACCGTTCGATCCCATCGGAACGCGAGACATCATCTCGACCCCGGCGGAGACGACGACGTCCAGCTGGCCCGACCGGATCGCAGTGGCGGCGTTGAAGTTGCACTGCATCGACGAGCCGCACTGGCGGTCGACCGTCGTGCCGCAAACCGTCTCGGGCCAGCCGGCGACGAGCGGAACCATCCGGCCGATGTTCCAGCCCTGCTCGCCGATCTGGGTCACACAGCCGAGCTGAACGTCCTCGAC
This sequence comes from Actinomycetota bacterium, assembly GCA_013695385.1. Classification (GTDB taxonomy): domain Bacteria; phylum Actinomycetota; class Thermoleophilia; order Gaiellales; family Gaiellaceae; genus JACDAN01. The sequence continues at coordinate 12,345 of JACDAN010000264.1, forward strand.
CTCGCCCGGGCTCACCCCCGCGCGCTCGACAAGGCCGTTCAGCACCTGCGCGGCGAGCTCGTCTCCGCGGATCGACGACAACGCCCCGTTCCGCTTCCCGATGGGGCTGCGAACGGCGTCGACGATGTAGGCCTCAGGCACTGGCGACAGCGTAGAGACGCCACGACCCGACGCCCTTCAGTTCGTGCGGGCCACGATCCTCGAACTCGATCCCCGAGCCCGCGACGAGGTCACGCACGGTGCTCGAAGCGAGGATCTCGTCGGCCCGAGCGGCTCTCGCGATTCGAGCACCGATATGCACGGCGATTCCGCCGGCTTTGTCCGCCATCAGCTCGCACTCGCCGGTGTGCAGGCCGACCCGGAGCTCGATCCCGAGCTCGCGGACCGCTTCGCGGATACTCCAGGCGGCACGCACCGCACGAGCCGGGCCGTCAAACGTCGCGAAGAACCCATCGCCGGCCGTGTCCATCTCTTCACCGCGAAAGCCCTCGAGCTCGCGTCGCACGATCGCGTGGTGCTGCTCGATCACGTCGCCCCAACGACGGTCGCCGAGCTCGGCAGCGCGCTCGGTGGAACCGACGATATCGGTGAACAACACCGTTGCGAGCACGCGGTCGGCCTCGTGCACCGGACGGCTGCCCGTAAGGAACTCCTCCACCTCGTCGACAACCGCATCGACGTTGCCCGCCCAGATCAGATGTTCGTCGCCGGGCAATTCCACGTAGTTCGCGCCGGGGATCTGTGCCGCGATCCAGCGTCCCTCCTCGACGTTGACGTCGCGGTCGCCGACGCGCTGGAGGACGAGCGTGGGAACCCGGATCGTCGGCAGCACGGCGCGGACGTCGATCTGGGTGTTCATGCGCAAGAGAGCGACGGCGGCGCCAGGACTGGCGCTGCGGCGGAGGTATCTGACCGCGCGCTGCTTGAACGCCTCGTCGGCGCTCGGTGCGAGGTCGGAGATGTCCATCTCGCCTCCCCACGTCCGTTCGATCGACTCGATCTCGGCGGCACGCGCTTCCGGCTTCGGCGCCCATGGATAGTCGGGACTCCAGACCCGCTTCGCGTACACTGCGAGCGCAATCAGCGCGCGCGTCCGCTGCGGGTACGTCGCGGCGAAGAGAACACTCATGAGACCGCCCTCCGACGAGCCGAAGATCGCGGCACGTTCGGACCCGGCCGCGTCCATGACAGCGCGGACGTCGTCCATCCTCTGCTCGAGCGTCGGCAGCCGGTCGAGCGGTACGGGATCGGACAGTCCCGTGCCTCGCTTGTCGAACAGGATGAGCCGCGAGAAGGAGGCGAGCCGTCGCAGCAGGAGCGCGTGCGCGGGCTCCTCCCACATCAGTTCGACGTTCGAGATCCAGCCGGGGACGTAGACGAGGTCGAGCGGCCCGGCACCTACCACCTGGTACGCGATGTTGACGTCTCCGCTCTTGGCATAGCGAGTCTCCGGCTGCATAGGCTTCAACTATGGCTGTCACGGCAGCGGCACGAAAGCTCCTGGTCGGCGGCGAGTGGATCGAGACGGGCGAGTGGCAGGAGGTGCGCTCGCCCTACTCCGGCGACGCGGTGGGTCGTGTTCCCAGAGCCGGCGCGGCCGAGACCAGACAGGCGATCGACGCGGCAGAGGCCGCGATGGCCGAGCCGATGCCCGCGCACAAGCGCGCGGAGATCCTCGTACGCGTCGCGGGTGCGCTGGGCCGGCGGCACGACGAGGTCGCGCGGCTGATCTCCGATGAGGCGGGAAAGCCGATGAAGGCTGCGCGAGTCGAGGCGAAACGCGCGATGTCCACGTACACCTTCGCCGCGGTCGAGGCTCGCAAGCTCACCGGCGAGATGATCCCCATGGACGCATCACAGGCGGGCGAGGGGAAGCTCGCGTTCACGCTGCGCCGCCCGGTCGGCATCGTCGGAGCGATCAGTCCGTTCAACTTCCCGCTCAATCTGGTCGCCCACAAGATCGCGCCTGCGCTCGCGGCGGGCTGCGCAGTCGTCCTGAAGCCGGCCGGCCAGACGCCGCTTTCGGCGCTGCTCCTTGCCGAGCTCGAGGACGAGGCCGGATTGCCCCCCGGCTGGCTCAACGTCCTCGTAGGGCCGTCGTCGGAGATCGGGGACGTCCTCGTCGAGGACGAGCGGGTCCGAGCGATCACCTTCACGGGGTCGGGCGACGTCGGCTGGAAGCTGAGCGAGCGGGCTCCGCGGAAGCGGGTCAGTCTGGAGCTCGGCAACTCGACACCGTTGGTCCTCGAGGCCGACGGCGACGTCGGGGCAGCCGCTCGGGCCGTCGCGCAACACGGGTTCGCCTTCGCCGGCCAGAGCTGCATCTCGATTCAGCGCGTGTACGCCCACCAGAACGTCTACGACGATTTCGTCGGGCAACTCGTCCCGCTCGTCGAGCAGCTCGTGCTGGGCGACCCCTCGGACGAGGACACCGACGTGGGGCCGGTGATCGACGAGGAGGCGCGCGACCGGATCCTCGACTGGATCGAGGAGGCGCGCCGGGCGGGTGCCGAGATCCTCACCGGCGGCCGGCTCGAGGGGGAGCTGATCCGGCCCACGGTGATCGCCGAGCCCGCCGCCGAGCTCAAGGTGTCCTGCGAAGAGGTCTTCGGGCCGGTCGTAACCGTCAGCCGATACCGAACGCTCGACGAGGCGATCAAGCTGGCCAACTCGACGCAGTACGGCCTTCAGGCTGGAATCTTCACGGCGAGCATCCGGACTGCCATGCGCGCAGCGGCCGAGCTCCAGTTCGGGGGAGTGACCGTCAACGAAGCTCCGACCTTTCGCGCCGACCAGATGCCTTACGGCGGCGTCAAGGCATCGGGCAATACGCGTGAGGGGCCCGCCTATGCAGTGCGCGAGCTGACCGAGGAGCGCGTCGTCGTCATCGATCTGTAAAGAGGCCCGAGCGGAAACTCCTGGCCTCTGTCGGCTAGATTCGCCGCGTGGCAAATCCTTGGCCGTTCGGCCGTCCCTCGGATGATGGCGCAGGAGCGCCCCGGCGCACGACCCCCGCGGGACTGAAGCGCGAACGCCGTGCGCTGGCGCGGGAGCGCGAGCAGCTCGTCCGCGACCTCGGGGGTCTGGTCTACGAGATGTTCCGCCTTGACCGGTTCCGTGTGGAAGTCGTCACGGAGCGGTGCCAGGCGCTCGTGGCAATCGACGGTCGGATCGAGGAGATCGAGACATCTCTCTCCGCGGCGACACGCCGCGAACCACGCTGCGATTGCGGCGCGCCGATCCCCTGGGGATCGCATTTTTGCCAGAACTGCGGTCGTCCCGTCGGCCCGCAGCCCGTCGTCTCGTGCGCGCGCTGCGGATCGCCTTTGCCCGCCGACGTTCGATTCTGCGGGAGCTGCGGCAGTCCGGTGGAGCTCACCCCATCTGCCGCGGTCCAGCCTCTGCCGGAACTGCCGGCGGACACACAGCCCGGCTCGGAGCCTGCGGACGCCGTGCAGGCCGGCCGCGGCAAGCCTTGAGCGCCATGCAGCAAGAGTGCCCCCGCTGCGGCGCGGCGGTGGAGCCGCTTCAGGAGTACTGCGTCGACTGCGGACTCCGGCTGCACACCCCAGGCGTGGTTCCCGCGCTCGCATCCGGCTGGCGCCGGCGAATGCCCTGGTACCCAGGAGACTGGGTCTGGCCGTCGCTCCTCGCGCTCGTCGTGGCAGTGCTCTCTGCGGCCGGCGCAATCGTCTGGACACGGGACGCCCGAAGTGCCTCCAGCGAGACGATCGTCGGCGACACCGGACCGCTTCCCACCGTCGCGACCACCACGATGGCAGAGACGACCACCCCTCGGCGGACGGTGCCGACGCAGACGACGGCGACGACGGCTCCTCCGCGACCTCAACCACGCCGGTCGCTGATCGAGTGGCCCCGGGGCCAAAACGGCTGGACACTCGTCCTCGCCTCCCTTCCCACCTCCGCCGGAAGACCACAGGCCGTCGCGAAAGCGCGGGAAGCTCTCAGGTCGGGCCTCGCCGAGGTGGGCGTGCTGGACTCCTCCCGCTACGCAAGCCTCCATCCCGGCTACTACGTCGTGTTCAGCGGCGTCTACTCCTCACTCGGCGAAGCCCAAGATGCGGTCTCCAAAGCCGCGTCAGCCGGCTATCAAAACGCCTACGCCCGGCGAGTGACCTCCTAAGAGCTGTCGCCGCGCGGCGGGCTCTGCCCGTCGCGCCTAGAGAAGAACGCCGATCGCCACCGCGTTGGGGCGGGCAGCCGCGCCGCGCGCCGCGAAGCGGGCGCCCGGCTTCCGAGAGGTCGCGGAAAGTCGAAAGACTTTCCGCGAAAGCGACGCGGCGACGCCGGCGCCGCTAGGCGGCGGCGTCAGCCAAGTGCTGATGCGAAGGGCAGTAGTCGCGCTCGGGGAGCGGCGTGCGCTGACACGGCTTTCCCTTGCGCGTCGTCGCCCTGCAGCGTGGAACTCCGCCGTCGAAGGCGCCGGCCTCGATCTGTTCGGTGATGAACGACACCGCAGCTCCCACGCCCTCTTCGACGATCCATGCCACCTGCGCCTGCGCGCGGATCGGGAAGTAGCGGCGGATGTCCTGGAAGAGCGCCCGTTCCGGCTTCGCGAAATAGAGCGGATCGCGGGCCAGCCTCTCCATCGTGTCCTCGCAGGCAGCGAGTACCGCTCGCCGGTACTCGAGCTGGGTCTCCCGAGGCGAGTACGGGTCTATCAGATCCTTGATCGAGCGGTAAATCGCCCGTGAGTACTGATACATACGATTCTGAATCGCAAGCTTTTTTGCGTCCATGTCTAGGTATCAGCTCCTCGATTAACCCGTCGCAAACGTCTGTTAAGCGCGCATTAACACTACCGGGCCTGGCCTGGAAAGCCAGCATAACGAGTTTCCCTCGCTGTTACAAAGTCCGGCGAACGGTTGTCATGGACGGCAACGAAAGACGATACGACAGAATAGGACGCTCGTGTCCCACGACACCGACAAGCTCATCCGGCAGCTCTCACTGGTCGCCTTTCTGATGGCCGAGCGGCGAGCCTTGACAGCCCGGGACGTGAAAGGCAACGTCGAGGGGTACTCGGAGATGTCGGACGAGGCCTTCGCGCGGCGGTTCTACTCCGACCGGGCCGAGTTGCTTGCTCTCGGCGTGCCGCTCGACTCGCAGCGCGACGAGTTCACCGGCGAAGAGCTCTACACCCTTCGGTCGGAGCGCTACTTCCTTCCGGAGCTGGACCTCTCCGACGACGAGCTCGCTGCGCTTCAGACCTGCTTCTACCTTCTGGAGGGTCACTTCGCCTACGCCGAGCCGCTGCGGCTCGCGCTCCAGAATCTCGCGCTCGGCCGGCCCGGACTCACCGACTCGAGGAGCCCCACGGAGGACCGTGTGGAGATCCACGACCCCGACTACTCCCCGGAGATGCCCGGCCGGCTCGCGAAGCTCGAGGGCGCGATCTCGAAGCAGCGGACGATCCGCTTCCGGTACTGGGCGATCTCGCGCGACGAGGAGGCCGAACGGACGATCGACCCCTACGCACTGCTCCTCGACGCCGGCCGGTGGTACGTGATCGGCCACGACCACGATCGGGGCGAGATGAGAACGTTCCGCGTCTCGCGCATCCGTGCGGACATCCGGCTCGCGACCAGGCGCGAACGCGACTTCAGGCTCCCCGAAGACTTCGACGTCGAGCTCTACCGGGGCCGGGCGCCATGGCAGATCGGCGACCTGACCGGTGAGGCGCGAATCGAGGTAGCCGAAGACACGGCGTGGTGGATCGAGCGCGTCTACGGACGCGCCGGCCGCCTAGAGGAAGGCGTTTTCATCACCGGCTTCGCATCCTTCGCGCCGATCGTGCGCTGGATCCTTCGCCAGGAAGGCCGCGCCGTGCCCCTCTCGCCGCCACCGCTACGCCGGGAAGTCAAGTCAGCCCTCGAGCTGGCACGGGAGCGTCACGAGGGTGAGCCGCCCAAGCTCGCAGCCGAGGATGTCCGCCCCGACGTCGAGCCGCCGGAGCGACCGGGCTCCCCGGTCGCACCCGAGCGCTTCGGCCTCCTCCAGGCCCTTCTCGCCTACTTGCTCGACCGCTGCGGCGACGAGAACGAGGCCACGATCCCCGCAGCGGAGCTCGCGGATCGCTTCCGCATTCCTGCGGAGTCGCTCGAAGAGCACCTCTCCCTGCTCAACCTCGTCAACTTCGGCGGCGGGTGCTACGCCGTCTATGCAGAGCTTCGCGGAGACGACGTCTTCGTCGACAAAGAGCTCTTCGGCGACACATTCCGCTCCCCGCCCCGCCTCACGCCGCTCGAGGCGCGAGCGATTCGGCTCGCCCTCGAGTTCGTCGGCCCGATGATCGCGGCCGACGCTCACACGCCGCTCGACCGGGTCCGGCGAAAGCTGGAGGAGACCTTTGGCCAGTTCGAGCTGGCACAAGCGCCAGACCTTGACGTCGAGCGGGTCGAGGAAGACCTCGTCTCGACGTTCAGCGACGCCATCCGCCAGCGGCGACTTGTCGAGCTCGACTACCTCAAGGAGGGAGAGAAGACTCCATCGAGCCGGGTCGTCGAGCCGTATCTCCTCGACCGGCGGCTGCCCCACTGGTACATCCACACCTGGGATCGGACACACGACGGGCCACGCAGCTTCCGCCTCGACCGGATCCGCGGCGCAAAGCGAACGCGCGAGCGGTTCGAGGCGCGCGAGGGCTTCGACCCGCAGGAGCTGAGCGGGACGCGGGCGGTGCGCATCTGGTACTCGCCGGCCGTGGCGCGCTGGGAAGTGGAGCGTGGTGCGATGCCTCTCAAGGACGGCTCCGCGGTGCGCGCGACGTCGGCCGGCGAGGAATGGCTCGTCGGCGAGATTCTCTCGTTCCGCGGAGAGGCGGTCGTCCTGGAGCCGGCCGATCTGCGCAAGCGCATTGCGACACGCGCCAAGGAGCTCGGCCGGGAGCTCGGCGTCTCCAGGGTCACGGCAGCAGCGCGCTAGACGGGCAGCGACAGCGTGAAGACGGCGCCATTATCAGGTGCCGATTGAACTTCGAGAAAGCCGCCGTGCGCCTCGGCGATCGAGCGGGCGATGAAGAGGCCTAGGCCCGTGCCCGGCTTCGCCTTGTCACCGATCGCCACACGCCCGAACTTCTCGAAGATGACCTTCTGGTGCTCGGAGGGAATCCCGGGCCCGCGATCCCGGACCTCGATCAGAACCATGCCGTCCGATGCGATCGCCTCGACCCGGACCTCGTCTCCGGCGGGCGAGTAGTTGACTGCGTTGTCGATCAGGTTGATGAGCACCTGCCGCAGTCGATTGCGGTCACCTCGGACCAGCGGCAGGTGATCGCGTACGACAGCCCTGACTCCCACCTCGTCTTGCGCTTGCGCAGCAACTGCCGCTGAGTCTCGAACGAGCTCGCCGAGATCGACGTCGTCGAAGGAATAGCTGAACGTCCCGGCTTCGATCCTCGAGGTGTCGAGCACGTCCCCGATCAGCTCGGCGAGCCGCGCGGTCTCGTGGGCGATGAGATCGAGGAAGGACTCGCGCTGCTCCGGCGAGAGCTCGCGCCAACGCTGTTGAAGCGTGCGAGCCGACCCGATGACCGACGCCATCGGACTTCGCAGCTCATGTGAGACCAGGGAGACGAAGTCGGCTCGAAGCGCGGACAGCTTGCGCAGCTCCTCCACGGTCTCCCGCTCGGCCTCGTACGCACGGATGTTCTGGACGGCGCTGCCGACCAGGCGGCCGAGGAGTCCCAGAAGCTCGATCTCCACCGCTCGAAAGGAGTGCGGGTCGCGCCGCACGAGCGAGATCGCACCGATCGTCTCAGGGCCCGAGAGCAGAGGAGCCACCACGCGGCACCGAAGCCCGAGCTCGAGGAACTCAGGCTCTTCCACGTACTGCGGCTCCGTCATGTCCTCGCGGTAGACGGTCTGGCCCTTCGCGGCGACCGCTTCGAGGATGGATCCGGTCACCGTGATCAGCGAGCCGGGCGGAAACACCGTGTCCGCTCCCGCTCCGGAGGTCGCGAACACCCGGATGTTTCCCGCCTCGACGAGGACGATCGCCATGCGCTCGAACGGGACGAGGCCGCGGAGCTCACGGATGAAGGCGGCGAATGCGTGCTCGATCTCGAGGGACGAGCTGAGCGCACGGGCGCATCGGTTCGTCGCATCGAGGATGTCGGCACGGCGTCCAAGCTCGTCGCGCAACTCCTCCGCTTCGGCCGCCCGCGCCGAAGCACGTTTCCGTTCCTCTCGGAGCCGGGTGACGAGCGATCCAGCGACTACGCCGAGAATCAGCTGGACTCCGACGGGAAACGCGATCCGGTCAAGGTCGAACTCCATCGGGTCGAACCGGTCTTTTCGCCACGATTCGATGCTGATCAGCGCGATCGCGGAGACGATCGGCATGGCGATCCCTCCGAGAACCCCGTACCGGAGGGCGGCCTCGATCAGCGGGATGAAGACGAGCTGCCGCACCGGTGTCTCCAGCTCGTACGAGAAGACGACGATGTAGCCGTAGACCACCGCCGAGTCGAAGACGAGCGCCGCGAAGCCGATTCGTCTCCAAGTCACCCGGGAGGGAACCGTGTAGGCCAGCAGGATGAACGCGACCGTCCCGGCGGCGAACACGCCTGTGATCCCCCAGGCCCATCGCTCGTAACCCGCGGGGTACCTCTCCTTGAAGACTCCCACTTCGAGCAGCGCGAAAACGAGCGCGAGGACCCGAACCCAGGCCATCGAGACCTCGGTCAGCGAGGAGCGATGCATGTGTCGCGTCAAGCCACAGGATTGTGCCGGTCGCGCAGGCGGGCAAGAGCCCACGCGGCGTGCTCGCGAAGGAGCTCGTCGTCCGATTCGGCGTAGCGCTCCGCGAGCTGCGCCTCCTCGGAGGAGCCGGTGTTTCCGAGCGCGACGAGCGCGTTCCGACGAAGGTACCGGGGGTCGTTGCGCGGAACGAAGAGCCGGTCGTACCTCCGGCGTAGATCCTCGTCCTCCGCCTCGAGCCAGTCGACGAGGGAGACGTGCGGATCGGCGCCATCAGCCGGTGGGGTGCAACCGCGGCGCTTCTCGACCCCGCGATTCCACGGGCAGACGTCCTGGCAGATGTCGCACCCGTACACGCGGTCGCCGAGCCGCTCGCGGATCGGCTCCGGGATCGAGTGCTTCGACTGCGTCCAGTAGGAAAGGCACCGGTTCGTGTCGAGCACGCCGGCCGTCTCCAGGGCGTTCGTCGGGCAGGCGTCGATGCACAGCCGGCACGATCCGCAGTCGAGCCCGAGCGCCGGGGTCGAGGCGAGGCTCTCGGTCGTCACGAGCGTTCCGAGCACGACCCAGGAGCCGTGCTTTCGCGTGATGAGCATCGTGTTCTTCCCGTAGAAGCCCACGCCCGATCGAGCCGCGGCCTCGCGGTCTACGTGCTGATTCTCATCCACGAGGACGCGGTACTCGCCGCCCAGGCGGCGGCCGAGCTCGTCGAGCTTGTCTCGCAGGTCGGCGTAGGTGTCGCTCCAGGTGTAGCGCGGCATCCTGCCCTGGCCGGGGCCCGGCTCCGGCGCGTCGGCGTAGTAGCAGAGCGCTGCCGAGATCACCGTGCGTGCGCCCGGCAGCAGCCGCTCGGGATGGCAGGAGACTTCGGGCTGGGCCATGGTGAACTTCAGGTCCGCGAACAGCCCCTGCGCGCGGCGCTCCTCGATCGCCCGCTCGGTCTCGACATACGGGACTGCAGGCGTCGCGCCCAGCGCGTCGAGACCGAGCTCGTCCGCAAGCAGCTCCAGGTCCCGGGCTGTCATGCGGGCAGTCTGCCTACGATCGCCCACGATGAAGGCGATCCGGATCCATGAGGACGGCGGCCCCGAGGTGCTTCGCTACGAGGAAGCACCCGATCCGGAGCCGGCACCCGGCGAAGTCCTGATCCGCCTCCGCGCCGCCTCGCTCAACCGCCTCGACCTCTGGATCCGGAAAGGGCTTCCCTCGGTGCCCAAGCCGCGGATCCTCGGTGCGGACGGGGCCGGCATCGACGAGTCCGGCAGACGAGTCGTGATCAACCCCGGGCTCGAGCACGGCGACGCCATCTCGGTCGTCGGAGAGCACATGGACGGCACGCACGCGGAACTGATCGCCGTTCCGGGGACGAACGTCTACCCGCTTCCGGACGAGATCTCGTTCGAGGAAGCCGCGGCCTTCCCCCTGGTCTTCGAGACCTCCTACCGGATGCTCGTCACTCGCGCCGTCCTCTTCAAGGTGCAGGCCAGCGGCGGTCCGCCGCACTACATCTTCACTGGCGTCTGGCCTCACGA
>JACDAN010000268.1 GCA_013695385.1 Actinomycetota bacterium
GGGCGGCGGAGGCGGCGGGAGGGGAGGCGGCGGCGGCGGCGGAGACGGAGGTGGTGGAGGTGGCGGAGGAGCGGGCGGAGGAGGCGCCGTGGCGGTGGTCGTGAAGCTTCCCCTCATAGAGCCGGAATGCGGTTCGCAGTCGAAGGTGTATGTGCTCCCCGCGCCGAGGGCGACGTCCTCCCAGACGACGGTTCCGACGAAGGTCACCGTCGTGGAGTGGCTCACACCCGGCCCGGTCAGGCGAAAGTTGTGGAACTCCGATTCGTCGCGGATCTCCATGTCGTAGGTCCCCGGTGGAATCGAGGTCACGTCGTTTCCACCCGAATCCTTCAGCGTGATCGTGAATCCAGGACCCACCGTCCCGACCAAGACCGGCTCGCCGGCTCCGAGCCCGCTACCCGGGAGGGTGAGGACGAGGAAAGCCAGCCCGGCGAGGATTGCCTTCACGGTGCCTAGTACGCGTTTCGCCCGTGCGCCGGTTTGCTCTCAGCCGGAGAGATCGGAAAACGGGCGGGGGTCGGAGGGGGCTTCACGTCGACCTGCTCGTTCGGAGCGGCGATCTGGAGTTGGAACTCGACGTCGGACACGGCGGCCCGTGCAAGCTCGTCCAGCCCTTTCGGGGGGCTGCGGATCGCAGCCACGAAGTGATGCGGCGCCTGCGGAGGAGCAAGGTTCCCGGGGCTCTGAACCGGATGGCTGCAGCGTCAACCAGGGTTTACGCGCGCCCAGTGACGCGGTAGACGGGGCGCCATGGAGCGCACCGCGATCGAGCTCGCCACCGCCGCTACGAGGCTCGGGGATCCCGACGACGGGCACCTCGGCGTCGAGCACGTGCTCCTCGCCCTCATCCGGGATGAGAGATCCGATGCTGCGAGGACGCTTTCCCGGCTGGGCGCAAGCCCGCGCCGGGCCGAGACCGCGCTCTCTCGGGGAGCTGCAAAGCAGGGGAGGAACGTCCGGGCCGGCGCCTAACCTCGGGTCGTGACGGTTCTCGGAATCGACCCAGGGACTGCTGCATGCGGATGGGGCATAGTGTCCGGAAGCGGAGGCCGCCTCCAGGCGGTGGACTTCGGGTGCTGGCGGACACCGGCCTCCATGCGCCCCGAGGAGCGGCTGCTGAGAATTCACGACGGCGTGGAAGATCTCATCGCACGGTACGAGCCGACGTCAGTCGCGCTCGAAGAGTCGTTTGTCGGCGCCGACGCCCGCACCGCGCTCTCGGTCGGACAGGCGCGCGGCGTCGCCCTCGTCGCGGGCGCGCTCGCCGGGGTTGACTGCGCCGAGTACTCGCCGTCCCACGTGAAGCTTGCGGTCTGCGGCTACGGCCGCGCCGAGAAGGCGCAGGTGCAGCGGATGGTGCAGGCGATCCTCCGTCTGGAGTCCCCGCCGACTCCGCACCATGCGGCCGACGCGCTCGCGGTCGCCATCTGCCACGCGATGGCGCCGGCGCTGCTTCGAGCCGCGGGATGATCTCCCTCCTCCGGGGCCGCGTCGCCGCGAGGACGCTCGACGGCGTCGTCCTCGAGGTGAACGGCGTCGGCTACCGGGTGCAGACGACACTGCGCGCCCTGCGCAAGGCGCAGGGCGGAGGCGAGGTCACACTCGACACCTACCTCCACGTCCGCGAGGACGCGCTGCAGCTCTACGGCTTCGCCGAACCTGCCGAGCGGGAGCTCTTCGAGCACTTTCTCTCGGTCTCGGGCGTGGGGCCGAAGGTCGCTCTCGCCATTCTCTCCGGCTCGACGCCCGCAGACTTGAGGCGAGCGATCGTCCTCGAGGACATAACCCGCTTCGTCGCGATCCCCGGGATCGGCAAGAAGACCGCCGAGCGGGTCGTCCTGGAGCTGAAGGAGAAGATCGGCCCTGTCGATTCCGTCGGCGTGACGCCGGGCCACGAGCTCGTGGCGCGCGATGCCCTCGTGGAGCTCGGCTACTCGCTGCCGGAGGCAGAGCGTGCCCTCGCGTCGACTGATCCGGAGGCCCCGCCCGAGGAGCGTGTGCGGCAGGCGCTGAGGGCGGCGTGAAGGCGGCGCCTCAGTTCCTCGGCCCGGCGGTACGACCGGACGAGGACGAGCTCGAGCGGTCGCTTCGACCCCGGTCCCTGGAGGATTTCGTCGGTCAGGAGAGGGTCAAGGAGCAGCTGTCGATCGCGCTCGAGGCCGCACGCTCCCGCGGTGAGGCCCTCGACCACGTGCTGCTCGTCGGCCCTCCCGGCCTCGGCAAGACGAGTCTCGCCTACATCGTCCGCGAGGAGCTCGGCGTCGGGATTCGCACGGTCGCGGGGCCGGCGCTCGAGCGGAAGGGGGATCTGGCGGCGATCCTAACGTCGCTCGAGCCGCGCGACGTTCTCTTCATCGACGAGATCCACCGGCTGAGCTCCGCCGTCGAGGAGGTGCTCTACCCGGCGCTCGAGGACTTCCGGCTCGACATCATCGTCGGGCAAGGCCCCGCGGCCCGGACGCTGACGCTGGACCTGCCGCCCTTCACGCTCGTCGGCGCGACGACGCGCACGGGGCTGCTGACGACGCCGCTCCGTGACCGGTTCGGGATGACGTTCCGGTTGGACTACTACGAGCCCGACGAGCTGACGGTGATCGTCCGCCGGTCGGCAGGGATCCTCGGCGTCGAGGCGCGCGACGACGCGGCCGAGGAGATCGCGCGGCGCGCCCGTGGAACGCCGAGGGTGGCCAACCGGATCCTGCGTAGAGTGCGGGACGTGGCCGAAGTCCGCCATCAAGGCGTCGTCACGTCGGACATCGCCACCGAGGCACTCGAGCTCCTCGAGGTCGACGAATGCGGTTTGGAACGGACCGACCGGCAGCTCATGCGCGCGATCGCCGAGCGCTTCGGGGGCGGTCCGGTGGGATTGTCCACGCTCGCAGTGGCCCTCGGCGAGTCGCCGGACACGGTCGAGGACGTCTACGAGCCCTATCTCCTCCAGCTCGGCTTCCTCCAGCGGACGCCCCGCGGCCGGATCGTCACGGAGCGAGGCCTCGCGCACCTCGGCATGGCCGCCGGGCCACCGGCCCGGTCCACCAGCCTGTTCTAGGCGATCACCGGCGGAACTGCAGCTCGTGCCAGCTCGGCACGGGGGCGAGCTCCAGTAGCGCGCGGTCGCCGCGCGGATCGCGGTAGCCGAACTCGGCGGCCTCCTCGTCCCAGTTCACGTCGAGCAGGCCGAGCTTCACGCGCTGGTCGAGCCACGCGCCGCGGAAGACGAGCTTTCTGAGCCAGTAGACGAGCGACTCGCCCCCGACGGCCGCCAGGGCCTCCCAGTGCCTGAGGAGGTAGCGGCCGAGCTCGCTGCGCGCCTCCTCGATCCGCTGGTCGGACGTGAGCTCGACGAGGTCGGCGGCCTCGTCCTCATCGAGGTCGTTGCTGCCGACGAGGCCGAGTTTCACGGCGGCGGCGGTGACACGCTCCTCGAAGTCCTCGGCATTGAACGCAAATCGGTAGCCGAGGAACTGGACGACGTAATCGTCTCCCGACTCGTAGTTCGCCTCGCTCACTCCTCCGAGGATACGCAGGGAAGATGTCGTCCGGCGCTCTCCCTACGGTTGACCTCCGCGATGCACGAGGGAACCTGGACGATCACCTCGTGCCCGCACCGAGAGTCGGCGCAGCTGGCTCGAGCGCTTGGGATCAGCGAGACCACGGCCCGAGTGCTCCTCCGGCGCGGGCACGGCGACGCCGCCACGGCGCGGTCGTTCGTGGAGGGCGCGAATCCGGGTCACGACCCGGCGAAGCTCGGCGACATGGCAGCGGCCTGCGCGGTGATTCGTGGCGCAATCGAGACGAAGAAGCACATCTGCGTCCACGGTGACTACGACGCCGACGGGATCTGCGCAACGGCCCTCGCCGTGCTCATCCTCCGCGAGCTCGGGGCCGACGTCAACTGGCACCTGCCGAGCAGGTTCGAGGAGGGCTATGGCCTCTCTGGCGACACGATCGCGAAGCTCGCCGGTGACGGCTGCGGCCTCATCCTCACCGTCGACTGCGGGATCACCGCCGTCGAGGAGGTCGCCAGGGCGAAGGAGCTCGGGCTCGAGGTCGTCGTGACCGACCACCACCGGCCGGGGGAGACGTTGCCCGACTGCCCGATCGTCGCCACCAGGCCGTCCGACTATCCGTTCCCGGAGCTCTGCGGGACGGGTGTGGTCTACAAGCTCGGCCAGGCGCTCCTCGGCCCCGATTCGGAGGCGCTGCACCGGCACCTGGATCTCGTCGCCATCGCGACGATCTCGGACGTCGTCCCGCTGGTCGACGAGAATCGTTACCTGGCGCGTGAAGGCCTCAAGACGCTCGCGCGAACGCAGAAGCCCGGCCTGCGCGCGCTCATGCGCTCGGCCGGTGTCGACTCGGCGGTCGTCGACGCGGGCTCCGTGGGGTTCCGCCTCGCGCCTCGCATCAACGCGGCGGGCCGGCTGGAGCACCCCGAGAGCGCCCTGCAGCTCCTGCTGACCGACGACGGCACGGAGGCTGCTCGGCTCGCCGGGCGCCTCGAGGAGCTCAATCGGGAGCGCCAGGCGGTCGAGGAGCGGATTCTGCGCGAGGCCGTAGCTCAGGTGGAGGCCTGGCCCGAGGCCCACCGGCGCCGGCGTGCCTACGTCGTCGCGGACGGAACCTGGCACCAGGGCGTGATCGGCATCGTGGCCGCGCGGCTCGTCGAGCGGTTTCACCGCCCCGTCGTCCTCGTCGCCGGGGCGGACGGAGACTGGAAGGGCTCCGGCCGCTCGATCCCGTCGTTCGACCTCCACGGTGCGCTCGGCGCGTGCGTCGAGCATCTGGCGCGCTTCGGCGGCCATCGTGCCGCCGCCGGGCTCTCGATCGACCCGGCGCGTCTTGGAGCCTTCGCCGAGGCTTTTGCCGCCCACGCCGAGGGCGTTCTGTCCGAAGAGGCTCTCCAACCCCAGGTCGCGGTCGATGCCGTCGTCTCAGGTGAGGAGTTGACGCTCGGCCTCTCGGAGGAGCTCGCCCGGCTGGCGCCTTTCGGACTGGGGAACCCGGGCGTAACGCTGCTCTTGCCGTCATGCGACCTCGCGGAAGTGTCACCGACCGCCGACGGGCGCCACCTCCGATTCCGCGTTCGCCAGCACAACCGGCCCGCGGGCAGCGCCATCGGGTTCGGCCTCGGCCGGGAGGCGGACCGCGCCCGGCGGGAGGTGCGCTACGACGTCCTCTTCCGGCTGGAGGCGAATCGCTGGAACGGCACGGTCGCGCCGCAGCTCGTCGTGAAGGAGCTCCTGGAGAGCCCCGAGCGCTACGAGAGCCTCCGGGAGTGGCTCGCATCCGAGTTCCGGAAAGACGAAGGCGAGCGCGCGTCCGAGGCGCAGACCGTGTTCGAGGAGCTGGGCATTGAGGCCGGCGGCCCCATTCGGGCGCTCCTCGAATCAGAGGCCTTCCGGGCCCTGCTGGCCGACGAGCCGCTCGCGCAGGCCGCCTGAGATCGCCGCAGAACGGGCTGCGCCCGTTCTGTACGAGCGCTTCCTGGGTGCGATCGGTTACCAGGCGCGTGCGGGCCGCGCGCC
>JACDAN010000272.1 GCA_013695385.1 Actinomycetota bacterium
GTGGGTGGGTCGCGGCTCTCGCGGATCCAGGACGTGTTCAGGCGGTCGTGATCCCGGGGCGTGGCGACGACGCCGTAGCGCTCGAGCCCCCGGGTGATCGCGGCGACCCAGCCGTCACTCACCTCGTCGTCGGCGTCGCAAAACGCGATCAGCCTTCCGCGCGCCGCCTCGACCCCTCGATTGCGCGCGTACGAGATCCCCGCGCGCTCGGAGGCGTCGATCACCCGGAGGGCGGGGATCCGGTCCGAGAAGGACCGGGCGACCGCCGCGGTCTCGTCCGTGGAGCCGTTGTCGACGACGATCGCCTCCCACCGCCGCTCCCCGCGCTGCCTGCTCAGCGAGTCCAGGAGCGCGCCAATCGTCCCGGCCGCGTTCCTCGACGGAATCACCACGCTCACCTCGACATCGCTGGACGGCGGAGGGCGGGTGGCCGGTGCGGCCCCGGCCTGCAAGACTTCCGCCGGCCTCGAGGGCCCGAGCTCCCGGCGGAGGTGGTGAAACCCCACGCGCACCGTTCCCGGAAGCACGAGCAGGACGATTCCGTAGGCGATCATCGACACACCCGCTGCGAGCGGCCAGGGGCCGGGGACCATGAGCGCGACGGCCGCCATCGCGGCTGCGGCGATGGCGATCGGACCTCCGTAGCGCACGGACGGGACGAAGCCCTGCCCCCGTCCGAGGACGATCGCTGCGAGCGTGATGGACACCACCTCCGAGGCGACCGCCGTGACCGCCGCGGCGCGAAAGCCGTACGGTGGAAGCAACGCCACGTTGAGCGCGATGTTCAGTGTCAGGACGGATGCAGCGATCGCGAGCAGCGCCCGGTCCTGTCCGTTCGCGATCAGCACCCGCCAGATCAAGAAGTTGATGAAGAAGAGAACCGGGTACGGCGCGAGCAGGCGGAGCGCGTCGGCGCCGGCCGCGAACTCGCTCCCGGCGGTCAGCGTGATCAGCTCCCTCGGGAAGATGAGAAACACGATTGCGACCAGGGTCGCGATCGAGAGCAGCACGTCGAACGTGCGCTGGACGAGCGGCCGGAAACCCGGGTCCCCCGTCGTGACGTAATGCGTGAGCGTGGGGAAGACCGACAGGGCGATCGCTGCCACGATCAGGTCGGAGAGCTCCAGGAACTTGTACGCGGCGCCGTAGAAGCCGACCTCCTCGCCCGGGCGAACGAGCGCGAGGATGACGCCGTCCACCTTGAAGAAGACCTGGCCCAGGCCGATTGCGAGGCCGATCACGAAGGAGCTGCGGACGAGCGTCTTCCAGTAGGGAAGGTCGAGGATCGGGCGGAGCGGAACGAGTCGGCCGACGATCGCGAGATCGACCAGGAACGTTGTCGCGACACCGATGACCTGGGCCCAGACCACGCCCGTGAACCCGAGCCCGGTGGAGAGCGCTCCCAGGGTCAGTACGAGCGCGACCGTTCTTCCGGCGACGTTCGCCGCAACCGCCCAGTGCATGCGGAGCTGCTGCTGCAAGACCGGGAGGACGGCGACGTTCATCAGGGTCGCCCACGCCCCGACCGACCAGATCAGGATCGCGAGCTTCGTCTGCTCGTCGAACGGGATGACGAGCCCGAAGACGACCATCACGACGACGGCGACGGTGGAGAGAGCCGCCCGCAGAGGAACGGATCGCCGCATCACCGCTTCGGTCTCCTCGGGGCGGGCCGAGATGTCACGGAGGACGGTCGTGGCGAGGCCGAAGTCCGACAGGACGATCGGGAGGAAGAGGAAGCTCGTCGCCGCGACGTAGGCGCCGTACGAGTCGGGCCCCAGGCCGCGGGTCATCGCCGCGAACGTGAAGAACGACACGGCGGCGGCGAGCGCGCTCCCGCCGATCTGGACGATGGAGTTGGTGGCCAGCCGGACTACGAGCCGCTCGCCGGTGCCCGGCCCGCTGGTGCTCACCTCGGTCGTCCTCTCAGCCTACGCGGAGACCCGGCGAGCTTCCTGACGCGTCAGCTCGATCACCTCGGCGAGAATCTCGTCCAGGCCGAGCGTCGGCTTCCAGCCGATCGCGGATCGAACCTTCTCGATCGACGGAATCCGCTGGAACATCTCCTCGATCCCCTGCCCGTAGACCTCCGCGTAGGGGACGAAGGCGATCTCCGAGGAGCTGACCGTCGCGCGAAGCACGCGCTCGGCGAGCTCACGGATCGTCACGACCTCCGTCGAGCCGACGTTGTAGATCTGCCCGTCGGCGCTCTCGGTGGACATCAGGCCGTCCAGCGCGCGCACGACGTCGCCGACATGGCAGAAGCAGCGCGTCTGCGACCCGTCGCCGTGGATCTCCAGCGGCTCGCCTGCCACCGCGGCTTGGACGAACCGCTCGAGGCGATCAGGACGGGTTTCTCGAACCTGCTTGCGTACTCGAGAATGGTTTCGGTGCCGCGGACGTTGGTGAGCAGGGTGTGGCCGGGCTGCTCCACGATCAGGCGAACACCCACGGCCGCCGCGAGGTGGAAGACCACGTCGCACTTGTGTACGAGTTCGCTCACAACCGAGGGCGAGAGCACAGACTCGACCGTGAGGTGGAAATGCGGGTTCCCCACCAGGTGGGCGACGTTCGCCTCCGAGCCGGTGGAGAGGTCGTCAAGCGCGAACACCTCCCAGTCCAGGCCCAGCAACAGTGCTGCGAGGTGCGAGCCGATAAAGCCTGCGCCCCCCGTGATGAGTGCCCTTCCAGACAAGACCCTAAGCGTAGATGGTCGAACCGCTGACCATCTTCAATCGAATTCACTTGAGTGAGGGAGGGGTTCGCGTATCCGGAAGGCTTGCTTTCCCGTTGCATCGGAGACAAGATAAGTCCCAGCGACTTTGGGGGAAGTCGAATGCGGCAAGGGGAAAATCGAATGTCGATTCGCCGGCGGGTAGCCGCCGTCGGAGTTGTGTTCACGCTCGCGCTGATAGGCGTGGGTCCTGCCCTTGCCGCAACGCCGCAGGCGATCTACCGCGACCTGGCCGACAACGGAAGGCTGGACCGCAAGTACAAGCCGGCTGACCTTCAGCGCGCCCTCAGCCTTGCCCAGCCCGTGCGCACCGATGCGCGCCGCGCGCCGACTCTTCGGGACCGGAACCTCGCGCCGGACGTTCCGGCCACTGCTCCGGCTCCGCGGGTCGCAAGCGAAACCAAGCGCCTTCCGTTCTCTGGGCTCGACTTCGCACTGCTCATCGCCGGGGGCGGCCCCCTGCTTCTGATCGGCGCGGGCCTCCGCCGCCGCCTTGACGCGGTGCCGGGTGAGCCCCCGGTGGCCAGCGCATGATCGAGCACAGCGTGACCACGGCGAACCCGCTGCCCGTTGCGCCCCCGCTCGATGCGCTCACCCGCCGCGAGCAGCTCGCCGCGCGGACCCGTCTCGCGCCCGACACCTCCTGGATTCTTGCCCGGTTCTCGCTCGACGCGACGATGCTGGCCGCGGCCGCGCTCGCCTCGTCGCTCGGCTCGCGCGCCGCGGGGGTCGAAGCCTCGCCCGCCGGCTGGCTTGCGCTCTTCTCGGTCATCGTTGCCGTCACGTTCGCGGCTCGCGGCATGTACCGGCCCCGCCTCCGGGCCGAGATCCTGGACGACCTCCGTGGCGTGATCGTCGCGACGTCGCTCGGCGCCATGGCCGTCCTGACCCTCCGCGAGCTGCTCACCGAGCCACCGGACCTCTCCGCACAGGTCATTCGTCCCTGGGCGTTCGCCACCGTCTATGTCGCTGCGGGGAGAGTCGCCCTCCACTGGTCACGCACCCAGGCCCGCCGCCACGGCGAGGCACTGCGCCCGACGGTGATCGTCGGCGCCGGCCGCGTCGGGCGGCTGACCGCCAAGCGGCTGCTCGAACAGCCCGAGCTCGGCCTGCAGCCGATCGGATTCCTCGACAAGGAGCCGATGGATGCGCCGGAGACCGGCGTGTTCCTCCCGGTGCTCGGGGCCAGCTGGGATCTCGACCGCGTGATCGCGGAGCACGAGGTTCAGCAGGTGATCGTCACCTTCTCGACGGCGCCGAGCGAGGTCCTGCTGCGGCTCGTCCGGCGCTGCGAGGAGCTCGGCGTTCATGTGGCCTTCGTCCCGCGGCTCTTCGAGCGCATGAGCCAGCGGCTGACCATCGACTACCTCGGCGGCCTGCCCCTCGTCGTCGCCCGGTGGCCCAACCCGAAGGGCATCCAGTTCGCGACCAAGTACGCGGCCGACCGGGTCGTTGCCGCCGTACTCCTGCTGCTGGTCTCACCCTTCCTGATCGGGGCCGCGCTCGCCGTCTGGGCGTCTCTGGGCCGGCCGATCTTCTTCAGGCAGCGGCGCATCGGCCGCGATGGGCGCGAGTTCGAGATGCTCAAGTTCCGCACGATGCGCGGGACGCCCGAGCATGGCGGCGAGGCAGATGCAGCATGGGCGAGGGAAGAGCTCGGCACGCAGATGGAAGAGGTCTCGGCGCACTCCTCGACCCCGGCCGACGACCGGCGGACGCGCGTCGGCCGGCTGCTCCGCGCCTTCTCGATCGACGAGCTGCCGCAGCTCCTCAACGTCCTCAAGGGCGACATGAGCATCGTCGGCCCGCGCCCCGAGCGCACGCACTACGTCCGCCTCTTCGAACAGAGTGTCTACCGCTACGGCGAACGACATCGCGTGAAGGCGGGGATCACAGGTTGGGCCCAGGTCAACGGTCTGCGAGGCAAGACGTCACTGGCCGACAGGGTCGAGTGGGACAACCACTACATCGAGAACTGGTCCCTCTGGCTCGACTTCAAAATCCTGCTGTTCACCGGCCTCGCCGTCCTCCGTTTCTCCCGGCAAGCCGAGTAAGCCCCAGCGGGCTTCCCGGCTGCCCTTCCCCCAGGGCTTTGCGCCC
>JACDAN010000282.1 GCA_013695385.1 Actinomycetota bacterium
CGTGGATCCGCTGGACGACGCCGTTGACGTCGGCCTTGATCTCGTTCATCAGCTTCATCGCCTCGAGGATGCAAAGGGTCTGGCCGGCCGCGACCGGGGCGCCTTCGTCCACAAAGGGTGCGGCGCCGGGGGAAGCCGCCCGGTAGAAGGTGCCGACCATCGGCGCCTCGACGCGGACGACGCCGTCGGTCGAGGGCTCGGCGGCGGCCGGCTCGACGTCGTCAGACGTCGGCTCCGCCGGCGCTGAAGTCTCACCTGGGGCCACCGGCTCCTGCTCCTCCTTGCGCCGGACGGATACGCGCATCCCCTCTTCCTCGATCGCGATCTCGGCGACGCCGCTCTCCTGGACGATGCGGACGACCTCGCGGATCCGCTCGGCGCGGCCCTGGTCGATGCTGCCGCCGACCAGGCGCTCCTCTCCGCTTGCACGGCCGCGAATCGCGGAGAGCAGCGGCTCGGCCTCTTCGCCGAAGAGAGCGAGCAGCAAGAGCTCCTCGTCGCTCGTCGCCAGCCCGCGCGCCTCGTCTCGAATGTCATCGAGGTCTCCGGCCGGCCGCGGTTCGCCGGCGGCCTCGGAGCTCAGCTCGATCGCGCGGCTCGCGTCGAGGTCGAGATCGCCCGGCGTCTCGCCGAAGTCGCCGCGGAACAGGCCGCGGAGCTCGTCGACGACGAGCTGATACCGGTTCGCCGACAAGACGTGGATGAGGGCCTGCGAGCCCAAGATCTGTCCGATCGGCGCCGCCAGTGGCGGCCAGCCCGCCTCGGCGCGGATCCGCTCGAGCTCGTCGAGGACTTCCTCGAGCCGATCGCCGGCGGCATGCGTTCGGAGGTGGGCGTCCAGCGCCGCGACGAGGCCGGCGGGAAGGTTGTGCTGCGCGGCGCGTACCGCAATCCGCGGTGCCAGCGGGGTCACGGGCTCGTCGCCGATGTGCTCGTCGATGAGGTCGGAGGCCCGCCAGAGCGGGGCGACGTCGATGCCGGGATCGAGCTTCAGGCCCTCGAGCACCTGGGCGATTCCCTCGCCGGCGACCCGGTGGAGGACGAGCGCCACCGCGTACACCGCACAGGCGATGCGGTCCGCTCCCGCCCGGGCCGCCTCGAGGGCGGAGGCGAGCGCGTTCCCGGCCGAGCCCTGGCAATAGAGGCCGAGCGGTAGTCCGCTCGCCTCGGAAAGCGCGACCACGAGC
The DNA here is from genome assembly GCA_013695385.1 of Actinomycetota bacterium. Classification (GTDB taxonomy): domain Bacteria; phylum Actinomycetota; class Thermoleophilia; order Gaiellales; family Gaiellaceae; genus JACDAN01. Next base: position 1,188 of record JACDAN010000282.1, read on the forward strand.
TCGTGGGCCCGGTGCGGCTCCAGGGAGCCCGAAGGATCGTGGAGCAGGATGCGGCCCGCCCCCAGCTCGGGCAGCTTTCGCGCCTGCTCGACCAGCGTGTCGGTCTCGCCGGTCGGACCGGGGCTGTAGATGAGACCGGCGTCGAACTCGCAGCCGGCCTCGGTGATCGCCTCGCCGGCCTCACGGAGGTTCGAGACGTCGTTCAGCGGGTCGTGCAGTCGGAAGATCTGGATTCCGTTCTCGGCGGCGGTCTGGACGAAGCGGCGGACGAAGTCGCCGCCGACCGGACGAGAGCCGACGAGAAAACGCCCGCGAAGCGCCAGCCCGAGTGGCGTCTTCGTTCGGGACTTGATCGCCCGGATCCGCTCCCACGGGCTCTCGACCCCCCGGCGCACCGCGTTGTCGAACACGCCGCCGCCCGAGACTTCGAGCGACGCGAAGCCCGCGGTGTCGAGAAGCTCGGCGAGCTCGAGGATCGCCGCGGTCGAGAGCCGACCTGCAAGCGGCTCCTGGCTCACGAGACGGACGGTCGTATCGACCAGGGAGGGCATGGGAGGGAGCTTAGAACCTCCGGAGCGGCGGTTACGCCCGCGAGATGTAGCGGCGCTCGCGGGTGTCGACCTTGATCCGGTCGCCCTGATTCACGAACAGCGGAACCTGGACGATCGCACCCGTCTCGAGCTTCGCCGGCTTCGTCACGTTCGAGACGGTGTCTCCGCGGACGCCGGGCTCGGTCTCGGCGACGGACAGCTCGACCGACGCCGGCAGCTGCACGCCCGAAGGCCGGCCGTCCAACGTCAGGAGCTGGACGATGCTCGACGGCTGCAGGAAATCGAGCACGTCGGCAACGGTCTCGCGTGGCAGGCTGATCTGCTCGAAGGTCTGCTCGTCCATGAACACGACCTCCTCCCCGGAGTCGTAGAGGTACTGCGCGTTCTTCGTCTCCGTGTGGACGCGCGGAAACTTCTCTCCGGCCCTGAAGGTCTTGTCCACGATCGAGCCGGAGTCGAGGCTCTTCAGCTTCGTCCGGACGAACGCACCGCCCTTGCCCGGCTTCACGTGCTGGAACTCGACGATGCGCCACGCGGCGCCCTCAAGCTCGATGTGCATCCCGTTCTTGAACTGGTTCGTGTTGACGACCTCGGCCACGCGGCGAGTCTAGTTAGTGAACAGTCGTGAGTTCCTTCGGGAACGAGGTGAGCACGTCGCAGCCGTCGTCCGTCACGACGACGAGGTCCTCGATGCGAACGCCGGCGACCCCGCTCAGGTAGATGCCCGGCTCGACGGTGACGACGTTTCCGGCCTTGAACACGTCCTTGGACTCCGGCCGGACGCCGGGCGCCTCGTGAACCAGAAGGCCGATCCCGTGCCCGAGCCCATGGCCGAAATTCTCGCCGTAGCCCGCGTCCGTGATGACAGCACGCGCGGCGGCGTCCGCGTCCCGCGTCGCCACCCCCGCGCCGACAGCCCCGAGGCCGGCCTGCTGGGCCTCGCGGCAAACGTCGTAGATCTGGCGGAGGGAGTCGGCGACCTCCCCGACGGCGAACGTTCGCGTGCAGTCCGAGCAGTAGCCGTCGAAGGTCACTCCCGAGTCGACCATCACGAGATCACCCTCCTGGACGACCCGGTCACCCGGGACCGCGTGCGGGCTGGCCGCCGTCGGCCCGGCGGCGATGTCGACCGGGAAGGCGCAGCCGTCGGCGCCACACGCGTGGAAGAGCTCCTCCATGCGCCAGACGAGCTCCTTCTCGGTTCGGCCGCTGAACTGCTCCTCGGCAAGTCGCGCGTACGCGGCGTTCGTGGCATCGGTCGCCCTACGGATCGCGTCCAGCTCGTGGGGCTCCTTGACGGCGCGCAGCGCCTCCACGAGCCCTCGGCGCGGGACGAGCTCGATTCCGCCCGACCGCAGCAGCTCGTAGTTCGAGTAGGTGAGGGCGTCCGCCTCGAAGCCGACGAGCGCAGGCAGCCGGCTGGCGAGGTGGCCGTAGAGGTGGCGTGGAATCTCCTCGACCTCGACTCCGGCGAGCTCCCGCGCCCGCCCGGCATAGCGAAAGTCCGTGAAGAGGCGCACCCGCTCGGGCTCGACCAGCAGCACGGCGTTCGTGCTCTCGAAGCCGGTCAGGTAGCGGACGTTCACCGGCGTGGTGACCAGCAGCGGCTCCTCGAGCGCCTCCCGCAGCCGGTCGACCCGTCCGCTCACCGCCGCACCAGGAACTCGAGAGCCTCGCGGTAGCCTTCCGGCCCCTTGCCCACGACCCGGTGCGCGGCGATCTCCATCAGCACCGAGCGGCGGCGCCACTCCTCCCGGTTGTCGACGTCGGAGAGGTGCACCTCGACCACCGGCCCTCGCGCGAGCTCGAGAGCGTCGCGAATGGCGTAGCTGTAGTGCGACCAGGCGCCGGGATTGACGATTAGCCCGTCGCCGGACTCACCGAGCTCCTGGCACCACTCGATGTACTCGCCCTCGCTGTTCGTCTGGCGGCAGAGGACGTCGCAGCCCAGCTCCTCCCCCCACCCACGAATTCGGGCTTCTAGCTCGTGGAGCGAGAGGCCGCCGTAGAGCGCAGGATCCCGCCGCTCGAGCACGTTGAAGTTCGGGCCGTGGAGCACGCCGATCAGCATCCCGGGAGCCTAGATCGAGCAAGGAACACTGTGTTACTTGCCCTCTGCTCGGCCCGGCGAGCCGCTTTGCCAGGCTAGTAACAGTCTGTTACTAGGCGATCAGCTCGTCGAGGGCGGCGCGAACGTCCGCCTCGGGGCGCTCGACGCCCCACACCGGCTTGCCCGGCGCCTCGAGGAGGACGAGGCGGATGCGCCCGTTGCGGACTTTCTTGTCTCGCTGGAGCGCCGCCCAGGCGTCGCCCCGGTTGACGGGCACCGGGCGAGGGTCGAGCAGCGTCTCGACGACGTCCGTGGAGAGGTCCGACAATCTGAGCGCCGCGAGCAGCCCAAGCGCGACCGCGTCGCCGTGACGCACCGTGTAGAGGGACGCCGACTCGAGTGCATGGGCAAATGTGTGCCCGAGATTGAGGATCGCCCGGCGGTCCCGCTCGAAGGGATCCGCGAGGCACACCTGGGCCTTGAAGGCCGCGCAGGCGCGGATCATCTGTTCCTCCGGCAGGGCCCAGAGCTCCTGTCCCGCCAGCAGCCCCGTCTTCACCACCTCGGCCATGCCGGCCCGCCGCTCCTCCGCGGGCAACGTGGAGAGCAGCGTCGAATCGATGATGACCTCGTCGGGATAGTGAAATGCGCCGGCGAGATTCTTGCCCTCGCGGAGATCGACGGCGGTCTTGCCGCCGATCGCGGCATCGATCTGGCCGACGAGCGTCGTGGGCACCGCCGTCCAGGGGACTCCTCGCATGTACGTCGCGGCGACGAAGCCGGCGAGATCCGTGGTCGTCCCGCCGCCGTACCCGACAATCCGGCCGTCGCGCGAGATGCGGAGCTCGGTCCAGAGCCTCTGCACCTCGTCGAGCGTCTTCGCCTGGACCGTGTGGATCTCGGGGAGCTCGAGCGGGTGAAGTTCGAGCACCCGCGGGTCCGCGATCAGCGCGTCCCCCTCAGGTCGACGGCCGGGCTCGATCCGGATCCCCAGCGCCGCGAGCATGACGTCCTCGATCTCCCCGGCTCGGAAATCGGAGGCCTCCTCGTACAGCGACTGCCGCCGCGCATAGAGCTCGCGGAACTGTTCGGGACTCTGCGCCAACGGCCGGTCGGAGTCCCGTACACGCTCCCACGCGTCATCGACGTCGACCTCGACGAGGACGGTGACGGCACGGTCGCGAAGAGCCTCGCGAATCCCGGCGGTCTCTACCGCCCCACCGCCCAGAGCGAGAACCGCGGCGGGTTTCGTCCACAGGGTCGAGAGTGTCTGCTGCGCTTCGACCGTGCGAAAGGCCGTTTCGCCTTCCCGACGGAAGATGTCGGTGATGGATCGCCGCGTCGTCTGCTCGATCTCGCGATCGAGGTCGAAGAAGTTCCCGACCTTGCGGAAGGCGTTGGAATGGGCCCGGCCCATGAAGCCGTATCCGACCAGCCCGACCCGGAGCTTGGGCCTCGCCATCATTCGCTCCAGCCGTGGGCGCCGCGC
>JACDAN010000033.1 GCA_013695385.1 Actinomycetota bacterium
CTGGGGTGCGCGCGGGCGAGGTCGACGACGTGGTGCGGAAGGCGATCGAGCAGGCCGGCGGAAGCTATCCGCATCACACCGGCCACGGGCTGGGGACAGCCTTCCACGAGGCGCCACGCATTATTCCCGGAGACAACCGGGTGCTCGAGGCCGGGATGATCGTCGCGCTCGAGCCCGGCGTCTATACGGAAACGTGGGGCCTGCGCGTCGAGCAGGTCGTCCTCGTAACGGATGGCGATCCCGAAATCCTGTCGGGCCACGACGTCAGGCTCTAGCGAGACGTCAGGTGATCACCTAGCCGAAGAGGGTTCAGCCGCCGTTGACGGCGATCAGAACGTCACCGTCACGCCGCCGTCCACGGTCACGACCTGGCCGGTGAGGTAGGTGTTCTCCTCCGAGCAGAGCCACGCAACGTGCGCGGCGATCTCGGAGGGCTCCGCTGGTCGGCGAAGCGGGAGTTTTCCATGCTCGACGTAGATCGTCCTGAACCAGTCCGATTCGAGCTCGTTCTGCCCGTCAACGACCGACATCCGGGTCTGCACGAAGCCTGGAGCGACTGCGTTCACGAGCACCCCGTGCGGACCCAGCTCGATTGCGAGTGTCCGCGTCGCTCCCTGGAGCCCGGCTTTCGAGACATCGTAGGAGAGACCGAGCGCCTCCGAGAACTGTCCGTGGATCGATGTGATCGAGAGGATGCGGCCGTAGCCTCGCTCCGCCATGCCGCGGCCGCTGCGCTGCGCGAGGACGACAGGCGCATCGAGGTTGACCGCGAGGACGCGCCGGTAGGACTCCAGCGTCATCTCGACGGCAGCTGCAGGCTCGTAGATCCCCGCGACCGAGACGAGGACGTCGATCGGGCCGCCTACGGCCTCGACTTCATCGACGAGCGCCGGCAGCTGGTGCGTCTCGGCGAGATCGGCCCGAAACTCGACGCCAGGCGCGATGTCGACCCCCGAAACCTGCGCCCCCTCGGCGCGGAAGCGGTCGGCGATCGCCTTGCCGATCCCGTTCGCCGCGCCGGTGACGAGCGCGTGACGTCCTTCGAGCAGGGTCACTCGATCGTCTCCAGGACCGACCCGTACGCGAGCGTGAAGTCCGCCCGCCAGTGAAAAGCCTCAACGACCTCGAGGGCGGGCAGGAGGTGCACCGGTGCCTGAGCGTTGGGGCGGAGCTCGATCGTTCCCGGCCCACGCCAGACTTCGTGGACGATCACGTCCTCGAGCGTCCGCGCCGTCAGCTCGCGCACCGATGCGCCGGAGCCGTCTACGGCCGCGATCGTCTTGAGGTTGATGTTGGTCCGGAACGACGCATGCCGCTCGAGGTCATCGGCAGTACCCGCCCTCTGCTTGTACGGCGTGGTCGCGGTCACGACATCGATGCCGTTTCGCCAGAGGCGCCCGACGAGAAGGTCGCCCACCGACCCGAGCTCGACGCGCCCTTCTTTTTTCGGCTGTCCGTAGATCTCGCGTCCCGCCGCCACGGCACCGTCCGACTCGACGAAGAGGAGGGGCGAATACACCCCTCGCGTCCCGCTCGCCGCGTGCAGAACCGGGATCTGCACGGCCGACTCACCGTAGGTACCGAACCAGTCTGCGTCGTGCATCCGATAGAGATGAACGAGCACGAGCGCGGCGGTCGGCTCGAGCTGACGGGGAAGGAAGCGCGCGATCGCAGTCTCCACGCTCCGATACACGATTGTGAGGATCTCCGTGTTTCGCATGCGCAACGGAAGCCGAGGCACGAGCGGCGCGCCGAAGGGTGTCTCACGGACCGAAGCCGGATCGAAGAACGTCGTCGCCGACTCGATCTCTGCGTCCGCGCCGGAGGTCTGATCGCTGGTCAGGATCCGCATGCCTATGCGGCGGCCGCACTGGCGATCTCGTCAGGAATCGGATAGGAGAAACAGCGGGCCGTCGCTCCACCGTCCACGACGAGGCTTGCGCCGGTGACGAACGAGGCGGCGTCGGAGAGAAGGAAGTGCACCGCTTCAGCGATCTCCTCTGGTCGGCCGACCCGCCCGAGTGGGGCAAGCTCTCCCTCGATTCGAAGCGCCTCCTCACGGGAAAGCTCAGGCGGAAGCGTGGCGTAGGTCATCGGGGTTTCGACCGTGCCCGGAAGCACCGCGTTGCAGCGGATTCCGAAAGGCCCGTAATCGACCGCAACACCCTTCGTGATCATGATCACCGCCGCCTTGGCCGCTTGATAGGTGAAATAGCGCGGGAACGCGACGATCCCCTGAATCGAGGAGATGTTCACGATCGAGCCGGCCCGTCCTCGGAGCATGTGCCGCACCGCCGTTGCTGTGCCGTACATGGGGCCGAGCTGGAGCACGCTCAACCCCTTGGCAATCTCCTCGGGAGTCACCTCGTGCGCCCCGCCGGCAATGTCGATTCCCGCGTTGTTGACCCAGTACCGAAGGGGCGCTGTCGCTTCGGCCGCCTCGGCTGCGCGGACGTGCGTTTTCCATTGGGAAACATCAGCATGGAGAAACTCGATCGAGCCGCCGAGGTCTGTGACTGTTTCTTCGAGTTCTTCGAGCGCGTTGCTACTCCAGTCGACCGCGACGACGTGAATCTCCTCGGCGAGGAGCTTGAGCGCAATCGCCTTCCCGATTCCCATGGCCGCTCCTGTTACGACGCAAGAAAGCATTAGCTCCTCCTCGAACCTGCCTCAGCGGCTCATCGAACAAGCGACGACCGAAAGCGCGAGAGACGACCGATTCCGCTCCTCGAGAGTCAGTGTAATCCGCTGGCGCAAGCGAGCGCGGCGGCCCGCGTCCTCGGCGAATTCGCGGCCTCGGCGGTTGCTTGACCTCGCCGGATAAAAGCCATACGCTCGCGCACAATCGTTTGCTTTGACGGCCGGAGCCCCGCTTTGAACAAGGAGGAGACTGTGGATCCCTTCGATCGCCAATTCTCGCGGCGCCAGCTTCTCCGCTATACCGCCGGCGGATTCGCGCTCACCGGTCTTGGTCCCCTACTCGCAGCCTGCGGCGGCGACGAAGACGCCGC
>JACDAN010000034.1 GCA_013695385.1 Actinomycetota bacterium
AGGATGCGGCGGCGACGATGAGGAATCGACCGGTGGGGGCGGCACGACCACCGCAGAGACGACCGGCAGCGCCGGCGGTGGTGACATCGAAGCCCTGCCCTCCTCGTCCTGCACGAGTGTCGAGTACAAGGGCGAGGGCGATCCGGACGTCCTGATCGCCTCCGATCTGCCGCTCCAGGGCGGCGATCGCACCCAGACGCTGCAGATGATCGAGGCAATTCGTTTCATCCTGGCGGAGAACAACTGGAAGGCAGGCGACACGAACGTCGCGTACCAGTCCTGCGACGACTCGACCGCTCAGTCGGGAGCGTGGGATTCCGGCAAGTGCAGCCAGAACGCGCAGGCCTACGCGGGAAACGACAAGCTCGTCGGCGTCATCGGCACGTTCAACTCCGGCTGCGCCGCGCTCGTAATCCCCGTGCTGAACCAGGCGCCGGGCGGTGCGATCGGCATGGTCTCGCCGGCCAACACATACGTCTGTCTCACGGTGAACACCCCGGCGTGCGAGTCGACCGAGCCCGACAAGTACTACCCGGGCGGGACCCGCAACTACACGCGGATTGTCGCCCTCGACGATGCGCAGGCGGCGACCATCGCGACCTTCGCCAAGGAGAAGGGCGTCAAAAGCGCCTACATCGTGAACGACAAGCAGGCGTACGGGCTCGGCATCGCCACGAACCTCGAAAACGCCCTCAAGGAGGTCGGAATCGAGGTCAAGGGCAATGACGCGTGGGACCCGAAGGCGTCGAGCTACGAGGCGCTGTTCCGAAAGGTTGCCGGTACCTCCCCCGATGCGGTCATGCTCGCAGGCGTCGTGCCGCTCAACGGCGTCAAGCTGATCAAGGACAAGGTTGCCGTCCTCGGCGACAACAAGAAGGTCATGCTGTTCGCTCCCGACGGCTTCACGCCGTTCGACGAGACGAGGAAGGCTGGCGCTGCGGCCGACGGCATGTTCGTGACCGTCGCGGGTGCGTCTGCGGACACGCTGACCGGCAAGGGTAAGGAGTTCGTCGACGCGTTCAAGGAGGCCCAGAACCTGACCGGCAACCCGGAGCCGTACACGGCGTACGCCGCGCAGGCGGCGCAGGTGGTGCTGGACGCGATCGCCAACTCCGATGGGAGCCGGGCCGGTGTCATCGAGCAGCTCTTCCAGACGAAGGTGACAGACGGAATCCTCGGCAGCTTCGAGCTCAACGAGAACGGCGACGTGAACTCGGGTGCGATCACCGTCTACGAGGGTCCGAAGTTCGAGGCCGTCAAGGCGATCACCCCGGATGCCGCGCTCATCAAGGTGGCGGGCGGCGGCTAGGCAGCACGTAGGAAACAGATCGAGCGTAGGGGAGGGAAGCCGGCCGGCTTCCCTCCCCACACCTTCGGGAGGCCCGCATCAGCAATTCCGTCACAACCGATCGACGCCCTCCGCACGAGCTGCTGAAGATCCGGCGGCGGCCGGCGACCCTCAACCTGATCGGGCTCGCGCTCGTCGGAGTGCTGGCCCTCTGGCTGCTCATCAACCTCGTCAAGGATCCGACCGAGTTCTTCAGCGTCGCCGTCATCGGCCTGACGAACGGCTCGGTGTACGCGCTCATCGCGCTCGGCTACACGCTCGTCTACGGCATTCTGCAGCTGATCAACTTCGCCCACGGGGACGTTTTCTCCCTCGGCGGACTGCTCTCGGCCACGGTCATCCTCGACGCCTTCGACCTCACGGCCGCGTCGTCCGCGGTTGCCATCGTCATCGGGGTCGCAGTCAGCCTGCTGATCGCCGTCGCGTTCTCCTCGGCGCTGAACACGACCGTCGAGCTCGTCGGCTACCGGCGGCTCCGGAACGCGCCTCGGCTCGCTCCGCTCATCACCGCCGTCGGCATGTCGTTCATCCTGCAGAACGTCGGGCTCTACTTCTGGGGCCCCAACTACACGTCGACCGACAACCTGATCCCGAACTCGGCAGCCTTCTCGATCGGCGGAGTCGACTTCCAGTGGGACAATCTGGTCGTCATCCTGCTGACGATGCCGCTCCTGCTCGCGCTCACCTGGCTGGTGACCTCGACGAGGCAGGGAAAGGCGATGCGGGCGACCTCGCAGGATCCTGAGGCCGCGGCGATGATGGGCATCAACGTCAATCGCACGATCTCGTTCACCTTCGCCCTTGCCGGCGGCCTGGCGGGCGCCGCGGGCCTGCTCTACGTGCTCCAGTTCACGACGATCCGGTTCGACCAAGGCTTCCAGCTCGGCCTGATCGCCTTCACGGCGGCCGTGCTCGGCGGCATCGGCAACCTCGCCGGCGCCGTGCTCGGAGCGGTGATCATCGGCCTGATCGAGGCGTTCAACGAGGGGCTGGAATGGCATGCGGCCGGGTCCGACTGGACCCGGTCGATCGTCTTCGGCCTGCTCATCGCAATTCTCGTCTTCCGGCCCGAGGGACTGCTCGGCGAACGAACGCCTGAGGGGGCATGAGCATGAGCACTGCACGCGCCACCTTCACGGAGCGCTGGCGTCAGCTGCCGGACGTGGTGCAGCGCCTCGCGCTGCCGGCGCTCGTGCTGCTGCTGGCGATCCTCTACCCCTGGTACTTCGGCGGCCTGCCGGGCGCGTTCCCGGCCGTGGAGACGGCCGTGATCATGCTGATCTTCACGGTGATGGCCCTCGGGCTCAATGTCGTGGTCGGCTACGCGGGCCTGCTCGACCTCGGGTACGTCGCGTTCTACGCGGCGGGAGCCTACGTTGCCGCGTGGCTTGCCTCGGTTCAATTCGAGCAGGTCACCTTCCACCTCGGCTCGATCGGGATCGTGGACACGCTGCCGGGCATCCACATCTCGATCTGGATCGTCCTGGTCGCAGCCGCGCTCTTCACGACGATCGTCGGCGTGCTGATCGGACTGCCGACCCTGCGCCTTCGCGGTGACTACCTCGCGATCGTCACGCTGGGCTTCGGCGAGATCGTCCCGCAGGTCGTTCGCAACGGCGACGACTTCGGCGGCTTCGACCTCACGCACGGCACCTTTGGCATCAGCCCCATCGACTCGATCGGTTTCGGCAACACGCTCAACGACACGCTCGGCCTGCCCGCGAGCTACCAGACGTCCACCAACCGCGCCGAGCTCTTCTACCTGACCGCGCTCGCGCTCCTGCTCTTCACCGTGTTCTGCTCGGTACGCCTCCGTGACTCGCGCCTCGGGCGCGCGTGGATCGCGATCCGGGAGGACGAGACGGCGGCCGCCGCCATGGGCGTCCCGCTGATGCGGACCAAGACCTGGTCGTACGCGACCGGCGCGTTCTTCGGCGGGCTCGCCGGCGCCTTCTACGCCGTCTTCAAGTCCGGCGCCTTCCCCAGCGACTTCTTCTTCAACTTCTCGATCTTCATCCTCTGCATGGTGATCCTCGGCGGTATGGGCAGCGTCTGGGGGGTGATCGTCGGCGGGCTCGTGCTGTCGTATCTCGACCGGGAGGGGCTGGCCAAGGTGGGCAGCTTCGCCAGCGACGTGCTGAACAGGCCCATCGACGTGCCGAAGTACGCCTTCGGGGTCTACGGGGCGATCATCGTCGCGATGATGCTCTTCCGGCCGGCCGGCATGATCCCCGAGAAGCGGCACCGGCTCGAGATCGATGAAGGCGTCGAGAGCGCGGCCGTCGCGTCCGCCGAGCAGGGCGGGGACGGGCGGCGCGGCGATGGCTGACAACCTCCTCGACGCGATCCAGCTCCGGAAGGAATTTGGTGGCCTCGTCGCGTCCAACAACGTCGACTTCGCGATTCCGCGCGGCTCGATCGTCTCCCTGATCGGGCCGAACGGCGCCGGCAAGACCACGTTCTTCAACATGCTGACCGGGGTCTACAAGCCGACCGCGGGCCGGATCCTGTTCGACGGCGAGGACATCACCGGCAAGCCGCCGCACGCGATCACCGAGCGCGGGATCGGCCGCACCTTCCAGAACATCCGGCTCTTCCCGCTGATGACCGCCGTCGAGAACGTGCTGGTGGGGATGAACTGCCGGCTGAGGGGCGGGATCATCGGGGCGATCATCCGGCCGCCGCGCGTTCGTCGCGAGGAAAAGCTGGCGCGTGAGCGCGCGCGCGAGCTGCTCGCCTACAGCGGCTTGCCGACGCGCCACACCGAGCTGGCACGGAGCCTGCCGTACGGGGACCAGCGCCGGTTGGAGGTCGCCAGGGCGCTCGCGACCGAGCCCAAGCTGCTGCTCCTGGACGAGCCGACCGCCGGCATGAATCCGCAGGAGACGGCCGACTTCATCGGGTTCGTCTCGCGACTGCCCGACGACCGAGGGCTGACCGTGCTCCTCATCGAGCACGACATGAAGGTCGTCATGGGCGTCTCCGACCGGGTCACCGTGCTGGAGTACGGCGAGAAAATCGCCGAAGGGACGCCCGGCGAGGTGCAGCGAAACGAGCGTGTGATCGAGGCGTACCTCGGCAAGGGCGCGACGGAGTGAGCACGACCGCGACCGACCGCGGGACCGACAGCGGCACCGTCGTCCTCGAGCTCAACGACGTGCACACGTACTACGGCGCGATCCATGCGCTCAAGGGAGTCACGCTGGATGTTCGCGCGGGCGAGATCGTGACCCTGATCGGCGCAAACGGGGCGGGCAAGTCGACGACGCTGCGATCGATCAACGGCCTCAATCACGCGCGGAAGGGTGCGATCCGCTTCTCGGGCCGCGACATCACCGGCGCGGCGCCGCACTCGATCGTGAAGATGGGCATCGCCCAATCGCCCGAGGGCCGGCGGTTGTTCCCGCGCATGTCGGTGTACGAGAACCTCGAGATGGGGGCGTTTCAGCGCAAGGACCGCTCGAACTTCAAAGGAGACCTCGACCGCGTCTTTCAGCTGTTCCCGCGCCTGGCCGAGCGGCGCCAGCAGAAGGCGGGGACGCTCTCGGGCGGCGAGCAGCAAATGTGTGCCATCGGACGGGCGCTCATGGCTCGGCCGAAGCTGCTGCTGCTCGACGAGCCCTCGATGGGCCTCGCCCCGATCTTCGTCGAGAAGATCTTCGAGATCATCGTCGAGATCAACCAGCAGGGCACACCCGTGCTCCTCGTGGAGCAGAACGCGCTGATGGCTCTCGACGTTGCCAACCGCGGCTACGTGCTCGAGACCGGCCGGATCGCGCTCCAGGGCGAGGCAAAAGACTTGCGCCAGAACGAGCGCGTGCGGCAGACGTACCTCGGCGAGACCTAGCGGGCTGTCGCGACCTGGAGCGGGAAGTAGGGCGGCGCAAGCAGAAGGCCGAGCCTCGCCCTGCCGCCGGCGCGACCGTGCGCCATCTCGAGCGCGGGAGCGAGGCCATGCGTGGGAACGAAGCCGAGCGTCCGGGCGGCCTGGTGGTCTCGGCAGCCGGCGACGACCACCGCCCCGAGTCGGTCGAGCGCGGGGCGGCAGGACGCCCAGTCGGCGTAGGGAAGGAGAGGGTGGCAGGCCCGTCCGCTGCGGTAGGCGTCGAGCGCGCGCGGCTCGGTGGCCGCCGCCTGCTCGGGCGCCTGGAGCTCAAACGGTGTGCGCCCTTCGCGCAGCTCGTGGAAGAGAGCGCGGTAGGGATCCTGAGTCCCGTGCTCGAAGTGGCGGGAGAGCCGGTGCAGGACGATCGCGGTGCCGCCCTCCTTGAGCGGGAAGCGGTCGCGCCAGAGCCGAAGCGCGAGACCCAGGGCAACCGCAGCGACCGTGATCGGGTTGAGCCGTTCGCGGGGCTGGTGGTGGTGCTTCCAGGGCATTGCGATCACCAGCGCGTCGAAGGGCTCGTCGACATGGACGGAGCGATGCGCGATGCTGCGAAGCAGCGCTTCGGCGTGCGCAACGGATGGAGGGCCGGCGAACGCGGAGGCAGCCGTCACCTCCCGCGCGAGTCCCTGCAGGAGCCGGCGCCGAAGGCTCGACGGCAGCAGCGAGAGGCTCCGCACCGGCGACGTGACGAGTTGCTCGATCGCGTCGTCCTCGTAGGGGTACCCGCGCATGTGGCCGGTGAGGCGTGGCGGGTTGAGCACGAGCGAGGTTCCGATCAGCGCCACCCGCGTGGCCAGAGCGCGCTCGAGCGCGACGCCGGTCTGCCAGCCGCGCGCGGCGGTCGTTTCGAGCAGCGAATCCGCCCTGGCGCCACGGAGGAGTTCCGGCGCGGACGCGCCGACGAGGGCCCCCGGTCCGCCGTGAAGAACTGTCTCCGCCGCTGTAACTGTGACGACCAAATCGGTCTCCACGAGCAGCGGATTGACGCGCAGCCCGACCCCGCCGGCGTCGCCGAGCGGCACGAGCTCCTCCGACTCCACGTCGTGCACGTCGACACGACCCCGGAACGCACGGGCAGACGTCGGCGAGAGGAGAGATTCGAGCTCACGCGTTCCGGCGCGCCGCGAAAGCCCTCCGGCGACGAGGATCGTCTGCCGTCGAGACGGTATTCCAAGCCGCTCGAGCTCGCCGATCGTCGCGCCAAGCGCAGCTTGGCGAGGATCGGCGGGCGCCCCGGGCAACGGCAGGGCGGCCGGCTCGACGACGAGCGTGGCCGTGCCGCCACGTGTCGCAAGCGCTTCCAGCGGGCCGCCCGAGAGTGGGAATCGGAGCGAGTCCCGGACGGCCGCCGCGACGTCTGCGATCTCTTGTGGCAAGGGGGGACGTAGGACGACCGCATCCTCGGGCGCATTCACGACGACCACCCGCGAGCCCGACATCATCGGGATCCGCATGGCTATGGGATGTGCGTCAGGAGCGCGTCGTCGGTGGCTGGGACGATCGCGTAGTGGCGCACCCGTCCCTCCTCGACCCAGCGCCCCGCCGCAGCTCCGTACAGGTCGCGCGCGTCCTCCGGCTCCTCGACGGCATGGCCGGCGAC
>JACDAN010000049.1 GCA_013695385.1 Actinomycetota bacterium
GTCACTGGTAGCGGGCTCATCGCGATCACGAACTGGCACCTCCTCGCGGGCGTCGAAGATCCAGACTTCGTCCCCGACACTGAGGCGCCCGGAGCGGACATCGACGCCGGAGCGGCGGTCAAGAGCCTCTTCCCAGTGACGCCGGGAATGACGAGCGGGAACGCACTCGACGTGCTCGACCGCGCGTATCTCCGGGGCGGCCCACTCGAGTCTCTTAAGGATCTTCCCGATCTGCTCGTCTTCAACGACGAGGCCCACCACATTCATGAGATCAAGCGCGGCGAAGAAGTCACCGAGGTCGAATGGCAGAAGAGCCTGACCGAGATCGCGTCGACCAAGGCACATCGCTTCATCCAAATCGACTTTTCCGCGACTCCATACAACGAGACAGGTGGCCGGCGCGGCAAGAGGAAGGTCTTCTTCCCGCACATTGTTGTCGACTTCGATCTCAACGATGCGATGAGCGCAGGCCTCGTGAAGGCACTAGCACTGGATAAGCGTAGGGAGGTCGCCTCGCTCCCCCTCGACTTTCGAGCCGAGCGCGATGAGGAGGGCCACGTCATCGGCCTCTCCACCGGTCAGCGAACAATGCTGCGAGCAGGCCTCACGAAGCTCGAGATCCTCGAAAAGAGCTTCGGCTCCGCTGAGGCTGACAAGCACCCGAAGCTCATGGTGGTTTGTGAAGACACGAAAGTCAGACCTTTCGTCGTTGACTTCCTCAAGACGACCGGACTCAGTGATGACGACATCCTCGCTGTCGACTCGAACAAGAAGGGCGAGCTAACGACGACGGAGTGGGAGGTAACGCGTGAACGCCTCTTTGACATGGACCGGCACACCCAGCCGAGAGTCATCGTGAGCGTCCTCATGCTCAGGGAGGGATTCGACGTCAACAACATCTGCGTCATCGTTCCGCTCCGGTCGAGCCAGGCGCAGATCCTTCTTGAACAGACGATCGGTCGAGGCCTGCGTCTGATGTGGCGGGGAGACGAACCGATCGACGAGCTCAAGCGAGAGACGCGAGAGCGCATCCGCCAAAAGCTGGAGCCGACCAACCTGTTCGACGTGCTCTTTATCGTCGAGCACCCCGCCTTCGCTGAGTTCTACGACGAGTTGATAGACGGTGGGCTCGCCGTCGAGGTTGACGAAAGCTCCGACAGGACTCGGGCGGCGGGAGACCTGGAAACCATCGAGCTTCGCGATGGCTACGAGCAATACGACTTTCGGATCCCGTTCGTTGTATTGGAAGCCGAAGAGGAGCTTCGGGAGCCGTCGGTCGACCCGCTCAAGCTTCCGCAGAGCAAGTATCCGCTCGACCTCCTGAAACGGACGATCGGCAAGGGCGACCGTTTCGTCTCCGAGGACGCCCAGACCGGCACTCAGTACGGGGACTATCGCGTTGACGGCGGCGTCATGACAGCCACCGGCTACAACGACTACCTCGCTCGCATGACGACACGCATCACGGAGGCTCTCGGAAGCAGCATCACGCGGAGCGCAAAGCAGTACAGCGCCGCAAGTCAGTTTCCGATTCTTCAGACGTATCGGCCGCTGCTAACCGGCTGGCTGGATACCTACATCCGGGCCCGCCTCTTCGGCGAGACGATGGACCCGCTGGAGGATGAGAATTGGCGCGTCCTCCTGCTCGATGACGTGGCTCACGGCATCGCCGGGACCTTCGCTACCGCGCTCACCGAAGCCGCCGCGAACCAAGAGGTTGCGGGCGCCGAAGTGATCTACCGCCTCCTCTCGGAAGTGAAGTCTCTCAACGTGCGAAGCAGTAGCGCCATCGAAGTGCGCAAGTGCATCTACCCAAAGCTTCCGATTCCGTCTCGGAGCGGCGGCCTAGAACGCCGATTCATCAAGTGGGCCGACGATGACAGCCAGATCGAGGCGCTCGTCAAGATCCACGAGTACCGTCATGACTTCCTCCACCGGCCGTACCTCAAGGCCGACGGCATGCCAGCTCGATACTCACCCGACTTCCTGGTTCGGACATCGGAGAGGGTCTATGTCGTTGAGACCAAGGCTCAGAGCGCCCTCAGCGACGAGAACGTGCAGCGGAAGCAGCGGGCGGCGATCTCTTGGTGCGAGCAGATCAACACGCTTGCGCCCGAGCAGCGCGACGACCGAGAGTGGCACTACGTCATCCTCGGCGAATCGTCAGTCAAGGAGTGGCACAGCAAGAACGCGCGCGCGAGCGAGCTGCTCGATTTCGCCCGGCTGCGGCGGACGGAGCAGGCCGCGGTTCAGGAGACCATCTTGTGAACTCCGTCGCTCGAATCGTCGACCAGAAACACCTCGATGCACGAGCGCAGCTCCAAAGCCGTACTTGCCAAGGTCCGGGTCTCCACAACGGAGACGGGTCATAAGTGAACGAGGATGGCGGGCCTCCGTGGCTGCGTGATGTTCGCGGCGAACAAGTCCTCCCGCTCATAAACGACGACCACTCGGTTCTACGAGTACCAGCTGGCCCTGGTACTGGGAAGACATTCGGTCTTAGACGGCGCGTACTTCGACTACTTCACCCTGAGGGTCTCGGAGTCCCACCGGATCGAGTCCTCGTTTGTGCCTTCAACCGTGTCATTGCAGCCGACCTGCGGCACGAGATCGACGCTGAACTGGCGCCGCATGGTCTTGAATCACCGGTTATCCGGACAGTGCATGGTCTGTCTGCTGGATTGGCAGGTCAGGCTCCTCGTTACCTTCTGCCTCAGGAGATTGAGGCAATGATCTACGACATTCGGGAAGCACACCCCGAACTCGATGCTGAGTACGAGCACAAGCAAGCAAAGGCAATGCGTGCTCTTCGCGAGCATGAGGCGGGCATCGCCGATCACCCTGCGCTCGGCACTGCGATACGTCAGTGGCTAACGAATCACGGCGCCGCGCTAGTCGGCGATCTGCCGCGCGCAGTAGAAGCCCGACTTCGAGGTGGCGATTTCGGCGACCATCGTTACGACCACATCATCATCGACGAGTTCCAGGACTTGACGGAGATCGAGGCGAGACTCGTGCTTGGCCTGCGCTCAGACGGAGGTCGACTTGTCGCTCTGGGCGATAAGAAGCAGTCCATCTACGCCTTTCGGGGTAACGAAGGCCGTGGTCTCGAGGCGTTGCCAGAGCTAGTCAACGCTGCGGTAGTCGATCACGAGATGGATGAATGCCAACGTTGTCCGTCTGAGATCGTGCGCCTTGCGAACGACGTCATGGCGATCTACAAGGAGCCGTTACGAGACGTTCGTGGTGGAGGGGGTCAGATTCACCAGGTCCACTTCACGACGCCTGATGCTGAGCACAAACGCCTTGCCGACGAGATCGTCAGGGTCTTTAGAGAACGGCCGACCAAAAAACACCTGGTGCTCGTCACGCGCCGGAAGTGGGGGTACGACATCCGCAACGCCATTCGTGAGATAGATGCGGAGATTCGCGCTCAGACCGTCTTCTCCGAGGACATTCTTGAAACGTGGCCCGCCCGCGAGGCGTTCATTTTCCTTTCAATCGTGGCTGACGCGGACGACGCTGCAACGTTTCGCGACTGGATTTCATATCAGGAGCCAGACATCGAGGGTAAGAAGTGGAAGGCGCCGAAGCGGAACGCCGGCGCGTACGCACGACTACGTGCAGACCGAGGCGTTCTGAATCTTGAGAAGGCGCTAGAGGTTGCGGGTTTGGAAGAAAGCGACCTAGCAGGTCAAGGCAGACGAAACGTTCTTCGTCGACTGCAGCGTCTCCAAACACGTCGCGACGATCTGCCGGCGACCGACGATGCACGGGTCTTGGTCGAATACATCCTTGATCCCGATCGTTGGATTGTCGAGAACTCCGCAGCACCGGAACTCGCCCGTGATGACATCGATCGGCTTCGACTAGAAGCCGATCGTATGCTCGAAGAGGCAGACCAGGAGTTGCCGTTGAAGTCGTTAGTTGAACAGCTGAGGCACCGGATCTCGACTCGCGATCCCCTCGGTCAGGAGGAGGAACCCGACATCAAGATCGTGACGCTGTGGGGCGCGAAAGGGCTAACCGCCGACTTCGTCTACATCGCTGGTCTTTGCGATGAGGCCCTACCTGGCTCTTATGACGAGGACTCAACGGGACTTACCGAAGCTGAACACGAACTTGAACAACTCCGGCTGCTCTACGTGTCGCTGACGCGGTCAAGACAGGCGCTTGTGATCTCACGACCACTGAAGATCCGCCGCGGCCGCGTCGCGGCGCTCGGGCTTACGAGGAAGGCAGCTGGGTCGCAGTACTGGCAAGAGCTCCGCCAGTGCCGATTCTTCGCTGACGTGCCGGCCGATCACCTTCCGTCGTCCGCTCAAGCGACGAGTTGGCTTGGAATCGATCTTGAGAATCTTGCGGATGACTAGAGCCGCGACGGCGCGTCGCTCTCGCCTGAGAGGAGAAGAACGGACGACTTGTTAGCTCCACCTTCGTGGACTCGAAGCGCCCATTGAGCAACCAACACTGGGCAGGCCTATCACCGACCGGCCTTGTCAAAGAGATCGAGCAACCCCTCAGGAGGGTTTGAAAGAACTCCCCTGAGGTCCACTCAATGGGACCTTGAACCAATCATCTCCGGTGTCAATGAGACCCTCAAGGGACGGTGTAGGGTTCGAAAGCAGTCTCAGGAGGGGCACCTCTATCGTCTGAAGCCCGCAGCGAACACCGCGCCGAAGAGCGCTCCCGCCAGGAAGAGCTGAGCTTCCGCCGAGATCCCACCCGGACGGTGCCAGCCGGGGATCCGGTGGCTAGGAAAGAGCTTCCGGCCGCCCGGCCGCGGGAGCCGGACGACGTGCTCGAGGTCAGGCGCCGCGGAGGCGACCGCGCCGACCGTCGCCGGGTCGAGAGGTCCCCTCGTCGCAGCCAGGACGAACACCCCGGCAACGCCGCACCAGATCTCGAACCGCTTGGAGGCCACGTCCTCGTGCGGAACCCGGTCTCCGAAGAAATGGAGCGTCGCACCCACCAACGCGGCGGCCGTGGGGGAACGGACGAGAGCGCCGGCCGCAGCGCCCGAGGCAATGTGCATGGCGACGATCACGGCGGTATCGAACGGACCTAGACCGACCCCAGGCCGGGCCGGAGCTGGCTGAGCCGGGTCGCGATCACGGAGTCCGCGGTCTCGGCGCTCGCCGCGTGACCCGTTACCGCCGCGATGAAAATGTCGCGGTCCAGGGCTCGGAGCTCGACATCGCCCTTTGCGCGCACGGTCGCAGTGCGCGCCACGTCGCGAAGGAGGGCGATCTCCCCGAAGTAGCCGCCGGGCCCGGTCACTGCGACGACCCGGCCGTCCACCTCCACCTCGAGCTCGCCCTCGGCCACGATGTAGAAGCGGTCGCCCGGATCTCCCTGACGCACGATCTCGGCACCCGCCTCGAACCGAAGTGGGGTCAGGGCGCCCGCCAGGCTCTCGAGGGTCGGCTGCGGGAGCGGCGCGAACAGATCGATCGCCCGGAGGAGGGCGAGCTCGCGTTCCGGAGCCGGCCTGGCGTCGAGGGCGGAGAGGCGCCGGCGAAGCACGATCGCGAGAATCGGAAGGAGCGTGCCAGTAGCGATCAGCGCCCCTCGGATGCCGAGGACGGTGATCAGGAGCGGCGCGACGATGGCGCCGATCCCGATCATTCCCACCCAAAGCGCCTGAACCGCCCCGAAAGCACGGGCCAGGACTTCCTCCGGTACCGCGCGCTGGAGCAGCGTGAACGCCGACACGTCGACGAGCGTGTTGCCGAGACCGACGAGCGCCAGGAAGAGCAGGACGGGAGCCGTGTCGGGGAACACTCCCATCAACCCGATCGGTATTCCCCAGAGAAGAATCCCCAGCAGGAAGTTCGAGGTCAGGCGGCGACCGATGAGCGCGGCGGAGACGATCGCACCGACGAGCCCGCCGATTCCCACCGCGGAGTTGAGGAACCCGACGCCTTCCTCCCCGAGGTCGAGCAGCTGGAGCGCGGTGACGACGATCAGGACGTTGAGCGCGCCCGCGACGAACGTCTGCGAGACGAACAGGAGCACGAGGATCCGGAGTCCCTTCTCGCGTGCGAGGGTGACGAATCCGGCGCCGAACTCGGCGAGCGCGCCTCCGCGCGCCTCGCGCGCCTCCGGCTGCCGCTCGACGCGAACCCTGCTGACGAGGAAGGCGGAGAGCAGGAACGACACGCAGGCCGCGGCGAACACGACCTCAGGGCTCGTCGCTGCGAGCAGGATGCCCCCGATCGCCGGGCCGCCGAAGATCCCGAGGCTCTCGATCGTGCTGGAGGCGACGTTGGCGGCGGTCAGCTCCTGCGGCGTCCTCGCCACCGACGGAAGCAGCGCCGCCTGCGCCGGGCGAACGGCCGAATATGCGATTGCGACCAGTCCTGCGAGCACGTAGACGAAGGGAACCGGCGCGTCGATCGCGATGACGGCGACCGTCGTCCCGAGAAGGAGAGCGCGGGTGAGATCTGCTGCGACGATCACGCGCTCGCGCCGGTAGCGGTCGCCGAGGAGCGCGGCGAACGGCGACGCGACGGCCGAGGGAAGAAACCGAACGAGCCCGACGAGCCCGACGGCCGCGGCGCCGCCCTCGCGGTACGCGAACACCGCAAGCGCGATCCCGTACGCCCAGTGGGCGATGATCGAGGCGGCCCACGCGCCCTCGATCCGGCGGATGTTCGGGTTCTGGAAGACCGTCCCGAAAGAGCGCCCGGAGTCCCTGAGCCGTTCCCGCAGCGCTCTCACGGGTGGAGCATCCCACGCCGGATTGTTTTTTTGCACGCCCAGTGGGAAGATTTCTGCAACGCTGGCCGTCTAGTGGGTCGGAATGGTCGACGAACCGAAAGGAGCACGGGGAATGACGGACGAGAAAGTGGATCGCGCGGACGAGAAGGCCGACGACGTCGAGGCGCACGGTTTCCAGAGCGCTGACGGACACGAGGGTCACGACGCGAAGGACGAAGGGCCCGACGTCGAGGGTCACAACTTCGACACCGTCGAGAACATCGACTAGGCATCTCGAGCGTCTGAAGAAGGGCGGCCTCGGCCGCCCTTCTTCGTTCTAGGAGAAGAGCGCCTCGAGCGAGCGGAGCAGATCGACGCCGGCGGCTCGCCGTTCGCCGTCCAACCCCTCGAGATTCTCGGCCACTCTGGCCAGGAGCGCCGCGTCCGTCCCGGCGTCGTCGAGCACGGCCCTCGCCCGTCGAGCTTTCCGCAGCAGGTCGAGCGCGATCGCCGCCTGGTTCCCGAACAGGCCGAGCAGCTCCATCTCCTCGAGCGAGAAGCGAATCTCCTGCGGTCGGTCGAGGACGTAGAGGACGCCAAGTGGCTCCTCCTCGTGGATGAGGGGCACGCACATCAGCCCCTTTGGAAGGTATCCCGTCTTCTTCGCCGCATCCTCAGCGAACCGGGCATCCTTCGAGACGTCGTCGAGGACGATCGGCTGGCGTGTCACGAGCACCCAGCCCCCGATCCCGGTGCTCGACGGCAGCCTCTCGCCCACGAGCGTCTCCGACCCTTCCCCGGCAACGGCCTCGAAGACGAGCTCGTCGGTCACCTCGTCGTAGAGCAGCACCGAGGAGGCCTTCGCGCGGAAGATCGCGCGCGCAACCTCGACGGTCGCCTGCAGCAGCGCCCGGTGCGCGTCTTCGGACGCCAGGACTCCCGTCGCCACCGCCGCTCTCAGCCTGTCGTCAGTCACCGAGGCCCTCCACGTTCGTTGCCGTCAGATAGAGCGCGCTCTTGAGCTGGAACGGTGTCAGCTCGGGATGCTTTCCGAGGATCAGCGCGCAGATCCCGCTCATGTGCGGCGTCGCGAAGCTGTTCCCGGTGGAGCGCGCCCTGGCTCCGCCCAACCAGGCGACCTCGACGTCGACTCCGCGCGCGAAGAACTCCACCGGCGGGCTCGGGTTGTAGAAGAACGTCTCGGCCTCCCTCTCCTCGTGGCTGCCCACGGAGATCACGGAGGAGAAGCGCCACGGATAGCTCTCGACAGGCATGTTGTGGGCGGAAGCAACCAGAACGGAACGTCGGAAATACGCGCGGTCGGCGGCCTCGTGGAGCAGGCCGGCGAACTTGCTCTTGGTCGTCGACAGGCTCATGTTGATGACGTCGAAACCCTGGTCGACGGCCCAGCGGAGACCTTCGAGGAGTGCCGTCCCGCTGCCGGTGAAGCCGGCCCCGAGCACGCGGACGCTGAAGAGCTCGCAGTCAGGAGCCAGCGACCGGACGATCCCGGCACAGGCCGTTCCGTGCCCACAGAGGTCTCCCTCGGCATCCTCGACGACCGAGACCTCGTCGTCGTCGCCCACCTCGACTGCAACCGCTCCGGCCAACTCTCCGACTAGTGGGTGGGCCGCCTCGATCCCGCTATCGAGAATGCAGACTCGAACTCCTTTGCCGGTGGAGCCGCCCCACGCCCACTCGCGAGTGACGCGTCCGGGCCACTCCGTCGGCAGAGCGAGGGACTCCGTGGAGCCGGCCGGACGGCTCCACGCCGGAAGGGGGCGCTCCGTTGCCGGCTCGGCCATGACCCGATGTTACGACTCGATCGAGACGAGGGCATCGCGGGCCGCCTGGCGCGCGGTCTCGGCCAGCGCCTTCGCCTGCTCCACCCGCTCATCGCCCGGCCTCACCGTGAGGTTGATCGCCACGAGCGCTGCCGCGGCCCGCGCACCCGACTCGGCGAGAAGCGCGGCGGCAACCGCGTCTCCCCGTCGCTCCTGCGTTCCGCGCTCAGCGATGAGGGCAGCGAGGGAGGCAGCGTCGGCCCCCGCCGCGGCGAGCTCGAGAGGGACTTCCGCCGCCCGGCCGAGGACGTCACCGATCGCACGGTCGCGCACCTCGCGCTCGAGCCCCTGGGGCAGCCGGAGCGCCACGAGCGCCTCCTCGTAGGCTTCCGCGTCTCGCTGGACAAGGGGAGCCGTGCGCTTCCGGAGCCGCTCAGCCTGGGCGGCCATTGCCGCGGCCTCGGGCCAATCGGTCGAAGCCCTGGCGACCATTGCGGAGAGACCGGCGGACATCGCCACCGCGAAGGCGGCGGCGGACCCACCGGCCGGCGCCGGGTGCTCGGACGCGACCTGCTCGAGAAACTCGCGCAGGCTCAGGTCGAGCAGGTCGCCCGTGGCGTCCACGAGGTGATTCTGGGCTACTTCTCGAGGCGGCGTCGAAGGATCTCGACGGCGTCGGCATGCGCGACGACGTCGGCTTCCTCGAGAGCGGCCCGGGGATCGGTGACGACCCGGCGGCGGTAGTCATCGTCCGCCTCGGCCCGCTCGACGATCTCGGCCAGGCCCTGCTCCAGCAGCGGAAGCTCCTGCGCGGCCTTGACCCAGGCCTCCGGCGCGGGTGGGAGTGCGCTCAAGATCTCTCCAAGGCGTTCTTCGTCGTATCCGGTCACATCGGTCACCATTCTCAGGACGCCGGGGCGCCCTCGTTTCTTCCCTCCATCTCGATCCGAAGCTTCGTCAGGCAGCGGGAGATCCGGCTCGCGATCGTGCCCGTTGGAATTTCGAGCGCCTCGCTGATCGTCCGGTAGCTCTCGTCCCGTGCGAAGAAGCGGTCGAGAATCTCCTTGCAGCTCTCCGGGAGCGTCGCCAGAGCCTCGTGGACGGCCAGAGACTCGTCCAGACGCTCGATCGCATCCTCCCGCTCGGGTGCCTCCAGGCTGTCGTCGGCGAGCTCGTCCGTCGAGCCTGCGCGCAGCCGGTCGATGCAGAGGCGCCGCGTCAGCTGCGCGAGCCACGGACGGACGGCCTCGTCGTCCCGAAGCTTGTGGAGATGCTCGTACGCCCGGGTGAAGACCTCCTGGAACACGTCCTCCGCATCGTGCTCGGGCAGCCTGAACGCCTGAATCGTGATCGCATAGACGTAGCGCGAGAACCGCTCGACGAGCTCGTTCCACGCCTCGTGGTCACCCTGCCGGCAGCGGCCGACGAGCTCGGCGTCGCTCAGCTCGACCCGCATGCTCATCGCCTCGACCGCATCTATTCCCATAGCTTGAAGCATTCAGGGGGCTTAGGGCAATGACGGCTCCAGGAACAGGTTACGCCAGGCAGTCCACCAGTCGTCCGCCCGGGCGCAAATCGACCTCGGGCCTATGATCTCGACGCCGTTCCGCCCGCGGTAACTGTCGACGAAACCCGTGTGCATGAAGTCGACCTCGATCTCGGCCGGACGTCCCGGGTCATAGGGTTCTACGGCGGTGAGATCCTTCAACGCGTCTCGCGCGCCCTCCTCGATCAGCTCGCGGGCGACCGTCGGGGTCAGGTTCCGCGCTGCGCCGGCTCCGATCCCCGTCTTGACGGAAACCGTGGTCAGGCCGTCCCCGAGCAGCGCCTTCGCCTCCCTGCAGGCCGCTTCGTCACCGGTCACGAGGACGACCGGGCAGTTCCAGTTGCCACACAGCGCGGCGTTGATCGCGGTCTCGCCGACAAGGACGCCGTTGAAGCGGAGGTTGAACCATTCGCGGCCCGAGACCGTGTGGTTCAGGACGCCGTCCGGCGTGCCCGCCATGGCGTGCATCCCGACCAGGAGGCAGGCGTCGCACCCCTCCTCCAGGAACTCGGTGTACTGCGTCCAGCTCGACTGGACGACGAACTCGCAGGCGGGGTCGAGCGCTTCCGGCAGAAGCGAGTTGAAGCTCCAGCCCTTCCCGGCGCCATGGTGATCCATGACCACGATCTCCTTGGCGCCTGCGGCCTTTGCGCCACGCACGGCGGCGTTGATCTCCTCGGTGTAGAGCTTGCGACCCTCGTCGTAGAGTGGCTCGCCTCCGGACGTCTGCTCGGCCCGAACGATGCCGGCGACGCCCTCCATGTCGCTGATGATGTGAACCCGCATGACGGTAGTTTCCCCATGTGGAGACGGGCCTGCGGGGGAAGCGCGTCCTGGTGACCGGCGCGTCGGGCGGAATCGGCTCCGCCTGCGCCCGAGCTTTCGCCGCCGAGGGAGCCGAGGTCGTCGCTCACTACAACCGGGGGCAGGACCGGGCGGAGTCCCTGGAGGGCATGCAGCTCGTCCAGGCCGATCTCACCGACGAGGCTCAGGTGGAGCGGTTGTTCGAGGAGGCCGGCGACCTCGACGCCTGCGCCGCCGTGGCCGGGGTCTGGCCCAGGGAAGACGTCTCGGTCTGGGAGCTGTCCCTGGAGCGTTGGGAGGAGACCCTGCGGGCCAATCTGACCGCAACCTTCCTGACGGCGCGCGGCTTTCTCCGCGGCGTCGAGCGGCAGGGCCACGGAAGCCTCGTCATGGTCGCCTCGACTGCGGGGGTCTTCGGCGAGGCCGGACACGCCGACTACGCCGCCGCGAAGTCAGCGGTCGCGTACGGCTTGCTCCTGAGCCTGAAGAACGAGGTCGTTCGAGTGGCGCCGAGGGCCCGTGTGAACTGCGTCTCACCCGGCTGGACTCGCACGCCGATGGCCCGCCGAGAGATCGACGATCCCGAGGTCGTCGCTCGAGTCACGAGCACGATGGCGCTCCGGAAGGTCGCCACGCCCGACGACGTCGCCCGGCAGGTCGTCGTGCTCACCTCGGACGAGCTCTCGGGCCATGTGACCGGCCAGATGGTCGTCGTCGCGGGAGGGATGGAAGGGCGGCTGGTGCACCCATGAGCTGGTGGAGCCTCCTCTGGATCGCCCTGCTCCTGATTGCGATTCAGCCGCTGTTGCAGCGGCGACTGATCGCGGGCGCCCGCCGACGCGCGCTCGAGCGCCTCTCGCGCGAGCGAGACGCGACGGTGATCACCCTCATCCACCGGCAGGAGACGATCTCGCTGCTCGGGGTGCCGCTCATGCGGCACATCGACATCGACGACTCGGAGAGCGTCCTGCGCGCGATCCGCGAGACGCCTCCGGGGCGGGCGATCGAGATCGTCCTCCACACGCCCGGCGGCCTCGTGCTCGCGGCGCGGCAGATCGCGGCGGCGATCGCAGACCACGACGGAAAGGTCACGGCCGTCGTGCCCCACTACGCGATGAGCGGGGGAACGCTGATCGCGCTCGCCTGCGACGAGATCCTCGTCGACGCCCACGCCGCCCTGGGGCCGATCGACCCGCAGATCGGCCCGTACCCCGCCGCCTCGCTCGTGTCCGTCGCCGATCGCCCCGGCCCGCACAGCGATGAGACGCTGATCCTCGCGGACATCTCCCGGAAGGCCCTCCACCAGGTCGAGTCGTTCGCCGCCCAGATCCTCGAGCAGCACATGGAACCCGAAAAGGCGAAAGACGTGGCGCGGATCTTGTCGAGCGGCCTCTGGACGCACGACCATCCCCTCCTCCCGGATGAGCTGATCCCCCTCGCGCTCCCGATCGAGGTCGGCGTGCCGACCGAGGAGCGCGAGCTGCTCGCCCTCTACCCACAGCCGAGGGGACGCCCGTCGGGTGTCGACTATTTCCCCGGACGGCCGCCGCCACCCGGCCTCCCACCCGGCCGCGAGTCCCCGCGGCCGCGCCCGTCACGAACCAGGTAGACCGCCAAAAGAAGCGGCGCGCCGAAGCGCGCCGCATGCGACTCAACCGCAGGGTGCTAATGCCGTTAGTTCCCTGCGAGGAGTCCTGAATACCAATCGGCAGAACCGGGCCGTTCCTTGAGGCTGTGCGGAGCGGCGGGCTCCGCCCGTCGCTCTCGTTCATCCCGTCCCTCGGCACAGTCGCCCCGAGGCGTGCGCGCCGGAGCTACTCAGGCGGGGCCGCCGCCCGGCCCCGCCTGATTCTCTCGAGTAGAGAGTTGTTTGAGTTCGAGTGGCCCCCGCCGCATCGGGGCCCCTCGTCCGATGGCCCCGTCGCATCGGGCCCCCCTCGGCTTGTTGATAGGCCCCGCCGCATCGGGCCCATCAATCTTTCGACTTGGGCCTCGCCGCATCGGGCCCTCGTCGTTACAAGCGCACTGTGAGGCCGAGGGGGTCGGTTGATCCATCACCCGTTCGGAGTTGACTGGATCACTTGACTACCGCTCCCTGCGGGCGACGGCATCCCCCGCGGCGACGTAGAGTGGCGGCAGTGTCTACACCGTTCGAAAAACGCCTGCAAAACGGGCCTATCGTCGTCGCTGACGGCGGGATGGGGACGTTGATCTCCGGCGCCGCCCCGCGGCTTCGCTGCCCTGAAGAGGCGAATCTGAGGGCCCCGGAGACGGTGGTTTCGCTCCACGTCAGCTTCATCAAGGCCGGAGCCGACCTGATCGAGACGAACACGTTCGGGGCCAATCGCCGCAAGCTCGCCGCGCACTTCCTGGAGGAGGACGTCGAGCGGATCAACAGCACAGCCGTGAAGCTCGCGCGCGAGGCGCGGGAGATCGCGGGCCGCGACGTCTACATCGGGGGCTCGATCGGTCCGCTCGGCGAGCTCGCAGACGTCACGCCCGAGTATCAGCGGCGGATCTTCGGCGAGCAGGCGGCCGCGCAGCACGCCCGCGGCGTCGACCTCTTCCTGGTCGAGACGTTCTTCGAGCTGGAGGAGCTCCTGATCGCGATCGCGGCCGTGCGCGAGGTGGCCTCGCTGCCGATCGTCGCCCTGCTCACCTTCGACGAGCAGGGCGAGACGCTCGGCGGCGTCACGGCTCGACAGGCCGTGGAGGCTCTCGCCGACTCGAACCTGGCCGCGATCGGCGCGAACCACGGCGCCGGCATCCATGCAGCCCTGACGGCGCTCACCGAGATGCACGCGACAGACGACAGCCTCGCTCTGGCGGCGATGCCGAACATCGGCCTCGCGAGCATGGCGGGCAGCCGAGTGGTCTTCCCTCACGCAACCCCCGAGTACTTCGCGGACTTCGCGGCCCACGCCCGCGATCTCGGCGCGAAGATCATCGGCGGCTGCTGCGGGACCACCCCGGGAGAGATCGGCGCGATCGCTGCGGCGGTGCAGGCGAAACGCGTTCCCTCTTCGCCGCTGATCGTCCAGGAGCGGGAGGTGACCCTGTCCGTCGTCGAGCAGGCGGTGGACACCCGCCTCGCGAGCATGCTCCGCGCAGGCCAGTGGGTCACGTCGGTGCAGCTCGACCCCCCGCTCGGCGGCAACCACCGCGGAATGCTGGAGATCGCGGCATCCCTCGAGAACGGCGGTGCGGGCTTCGTCGACATCAACGACAACGCGACCGCGCGGGCGGGAATGAGCGCGCTCATGCTCTCGACTGCGATCGAGCGGACGACGGGGCTCGAGACGATTCCCCACCTGACGACGCGGGACGCGACCGTTCTCGGACTCGAGTCACAGCTGCTCGGCGCGCACGCCGAGGGGATCCGGAACATCCTGGCCGTGACCGGCGACCCGCCGGAGGTCGGCGACTACCCCGGCTCGAGCGGCGTCTACGAGGTGGACTCGATCGGCCTGGTGCAGCTGCTCTCGCACCTGAACCGGGGAGAGGACTACAACGGCAGGGCAATCGACGCGGCTACGCACTTCTACACCGGCGTTGCGGTCAACCCCTCCGCCGACGACATCGACCTCGAAGTGGAGCGATATCGACGCAAGATCGAGGCCGGCGCAGATTTCGCGATGACCCAGATCATTTTCGACCTCGAGCTCATGGACCGGTTCTTCGACCGCTTCGGCGGCCCCTCGCCCATCCCGGTACTCGTCGGCGTCTTCCCCGTGTGGAGCCACCCGCTGGCGCTACGACTCCACAACGAGGTGCCGGGAATCATCGTTCCGGATCACATCCAGGAAGCGTTGCGCGAAGCCGGGCCGGAAGGACCGAAGGTCGGGATGGAGCTGGCACGTGAGTTGGTCGAAGCCTCCCGAGGGCGCGCCGCCGGCGTCTACCTGGTCGCGCCGTTCAGGCGGCCGCTCGGAATCCTCGAGCTGCTCGCCGATGCCGCCTGATCGAATCCCCCCGCCGGTTACGCTTGTTCCGTGAACGGGTCGGCCCTGCAGGAGTTCATCGACAGGTACAACGCTGCCTGGAACTCACACGATGTTGACGCCATCGTCGGCATGCACACCGACGATTCGATCTTCGAGAACCACACGACCGGAGACGTCAACGTCGGGCGGGAAGCAATCGGCGCTGCGATCCAGGGCATCTTCACGGTCTTCCCGGATCTGGAGTTCGAGACGCGGCGCCAGTACCTTCGCGACGACCTCGTGATCCAGGAGTGGATCGCGCGCGGGACGCATCTCGGGAAAATGACCCGCGCGGGCCTGGAGGTCGAACCGACCGGGAAGAACGTCGAGTACCGCGGCATGGACGTGATCCCGATCTCGGACGATCTCGTGGCGCGCAAGGACGTCTATTCCGACGGCGTCACGTTGCTGCGCCAGCTCGGTCTGACGTCGATCTAGCTCGGCTAGACTGCCGCTGCGCTCGGGGGCGTAGTTCAGTTGGTTAGAACGCCGGCCTGTCACGCCGGAGGTCGCGGGTTCGAGTCCCGTCGCTCCCGTTCTCGACTCGCGACGTGCGCCCGCGGATATGAAGTATCGACCGTGTTTTTGCCGCCGGCGACGTCACCTCGGCGCCGCAATTCGTCTACGTCGCCGCGCAGATGGGCGCCACCGCGGTCCAAAACGCGCTCCGCAACGACGAGCGCACGGTCGACTACCGGCGCTGCCCCGAATCACCTTCACGAGCCCCCAGATCGCAGCCGTCGGGCTCACAGACGAACAGGCAAGGGAGCAGGGACTCGACTGCTCCTGCCGCACGCTCCCGCTCGAACACCTCCCCCGCGC
>JACDAN010000053.1 GCA_013695385.1 Actinomycetota bacterium
CGCACAGGGCCTAGCATCCGCGGCGCGCGGCACGAAGCGCCGACCCGGCTTTCCGAACGGTCGCTGAAAGTCGCAAGACTTTCAGCGAAACGGAATACGAACCGTCGGTTCTGCGTTGACGGGGGCACTACCAGCCGGGCACCATTCCCCCAGCACGGAGCCGCAACCATCGAACTCCAGACCCCCCAGGTAAAGCTGACGGACCTCGCATCATGCGGGGGTTGCGCAGCGAAGTACTCGGCCGCCCGGCTGGAGGAGCTGCTGCGTGGATTCGTTCCGGTCGACTCGGAGGATCTGCTCGTCGGCCTCGCGCCTGCCGACGACGCTGCGGTCTACCGCCTGGACGAGGAGAGAGCGCTGATCTTCACGCTCGATTTCTTTCCGCCGATCGTGGACGACCCCGGGGACTTCGGAGCGATCGCCGCGACGAACGCGCTCAACGACGTCTTCGCCATGGGCGGATCTCCCCTGCTCGCCCTCTCGATCGCAGCATTCCCCGAGTCGCTGCCGACTGAGATGCTGGCGGCGATCTTCGCCGCGGCGGACGCGCAGGTTCGGGCGGCCGGCGGGCTGCTCGCCGGCGGCCACACGATCAGGGACGAGGAGCCCAAGTACGGCCTTGCCGTCGTGGGGACCGTGCATCCGGAGGGGTTGTGGCCGAAGAGCGGGGCGCGGGCCGGCGACGCCCTGTTCATCACCAAGCCGCTCGGCACGGGCCTGACGATGACGGGATACAAGCGCGGTGACGCCGGCACGCAGCAGCTCGAGCGTGCGGTCCGGTGGATGCGAACGCTGAACAAGGACGCCGCCGACGCTCTCCGCTCCTTCGAGCCGAATGCCGTGACCGACGTCACGGGTTTCGGCCTGTTCGGTCATGCACACGAGATGGCCGACCGAAGCGGCGTCCGGATCCTGCTCGAGTCGGAGCGCTTTCCTGCAATCGACGGCGCGCTCGACCTTGCCCGCTCAGGAATTCGGACGAGCGGCGACCCGCGCAACCGTGACTTCGCCGGACCGCACGTCGAGCTGGGCGGCGTGTCCGAGACGCTCGCCGCACTCGGTTTCGACCCGCAGACCGCCGGCGGGCTGCTGATCTCTCTTCCGGCGGAGCGTGGTCCGGTGCTCGAGGCCGAGTTTGCGTCGCGACGCTTGTTTCTCCGCCGGATCGGCGGCGTCGAGGAGGGCACCGGGGTCGTCGTCCGGTGAACCGCCCGCGGCGCGGGATGATCCACGGGCGCTTCCAGCCCTTTCACAACGGTCACCTCGAATACCTGAGCGGAGCAGCCGAGCGTTCGGACGAGATCTTCATCGGGATCACGAACCCCGACCCGGCCCGCATCAGGCGCGAGCCCAGCGACCCCGCTAGACATCTGCCCGAGTCCAATCCGTGGAGCTACGTCGAGCGGCTGCTGATGGTGAAGGCGGCCGCCGGCGACCTCGGCCTCGATCCCAGGGCGGTACATGTGCTCCCGTTCCCGGTGAACGAGCCGGAGCTCTGGCCGGCCTACGTCCCGGAAGGCGTAACCCAGTACATGCGGCTCTTCTCCGACTGGGGTGGAGCGAAGCTCGATCGGATGCGCGAGGCCGGCTACGAGGTCGAGATCCTCGACGAAGGCGTCGAGAAGGAGGTCTCGGGCGCCGACGTACGTGAGGCCCTGCGTGCCGGGGGCGAGTGGGAGCGCCTGGTTCCACCCGGTGTCGGACGGGTGATCCGCGAGCTGCAGCGTGTCCCGGTCTAGCCTCTAGCGAACTATGTACCCGATCGTCGTCGTCCTGCTGGACGGGCTCGGAGACCGCGCGCACGAAAGCCTCGGTGGTCGCACCGCCAACGAGGCGGCGCAGACTCGGAGCCTCGACGCGCTTGCCGTGCGGAGCTCCTGCGGCGTGCTGTACGCCGTAGGGCCGGGCCGAGCGCCTTCCAGTGAGGTCGCCCACTGGTCGATGTTCGGCTATCGGCAGGAAGAGTTTCCGGGCAGGGCGGTGCTGGAAGCTCTGGGAGCCGGCCAGCAACTCGACCCGGTGGACGCTTTCGCCTTTGCGGCGCTCCGCCCCTCGGAGACCAGGGACGGCGAGCTCTGGCTGACCGGCCGTCCCCGCAGGGGCGAGGACGACGACCTGGCACGGAGCCTGATCGAACGCTGCGCGGACATCGAGGTGGACGGTCTTCGATTCATGCTGGCAGACCTCGGTCGCGGAGAGGCCATCCTCCGCGTCTCGGGCGGCGCGGACGACCGAATCACCGACTCGGACGCCTTCTTCCGCGACCGCCACCCGGTCTTGCGCCCGAAGGCTGTCGTTCCGGACGCGCAGAGGACGGCCTGTGCAGTGGAGGCCTGGACGCGGATCGTCCTCGACCGGCTGAAAGGAGAGCGGCTCAATGTCGTCACGCTGAAGTGGTGGGGGCGCCCGCGACCTGCCCCGACCTTTCTCGAGCGTCATGGCATCGAGGGGGCGTTTCTTGCAGGCACCCGGTTCATGCACGGGCTGGCCCGTGCGGTCGGTCTCGAACCCGTCCGGTGCGACGAAACGGATGACCCGGCGGCGGATCTCGAGCGACGGGTCGCGCTGATCGGTGCGCGACTCGACGCCGGGGACACGTTCGTCTTCTCGCACCTGAAGGCAACCGACGAGGCCGGGCATACGAAGGATCCGGCGGTGAAGCGTCAGACGATCGAGGCGCTCGACGGCTCGCTCGCCGGGCTCTCCGACCTGGAGTCCCGTGCAATCGTTTGTGTGACGGGAGACCATGCGACGCCTGCCTCCCCGGAGGTGATCCACTCCGGCGACCCAGTCCCGCTGCTGGTGGCGGGCCCGGGCGTCCGAGCGGACCGAGTCGCCTCCTTCGGCGAGCTCGCGTGCGCCGGCGGGATCCTCGGGCACCTCCGCGGGCCGGATCTGATGCCGGTCCTGCTGAATGCCGCCGACCGTCCGCTCTTCCTGGGATCGAGGCCGACGCCGATCGCCGGCGCCGACGGGTATCCGGCCGCGCTGGAGCCGCTGCGCCCGTGAGGGCGGTCGAGCAGGCCGACGTGAACCCCATCCGCTTTCGCCGGCTCGCGGCCGCGACGGTTGCGACGCTCTACGTGATCGTGATCACGGGCTCGCTCGTACGGCTGACGGGCTCAGGGCTCGGATGCGAAGCCTGGCCGGGCTGTGAGGAAGGGACGTTCTTCCCGGAGAGGGACTACCACGCATTCATCGAGTTCGGGAACAGGGTGTTCGGGATCTTCCCGATCGCGTTCTCGGTCCTGACGGCGATCGCCGCCCGCCGGCTTCCGCGGTGGCTCTGGCTGACCGCCCTCGGCGTCGCCGTGCTGACCGTCTCGGAGGCGCCGCTCGGACTCGCAACGATTCGCTACGACCTCCCGCCGGCGATGGTCATGGTGCACTTCCTCGTCGCGCTGCTCGCGCTCGGCGGCGCCATCGTCGTCTTCCTGGAGGCGACACGACTCGAGCGAGGCGCGCCTGCCCTCGAATTTCCCCGCGAGTTGCGGATCGCCGCGCTCGCTCTCACAGCAGCCTGTCTCGGCCTCGTGGTCACCGGGACCTTCACTACGGCCGCCGGGCCGCATTCGGGCGATCCAGACGTCGTCGACCGCCTAGGCGAGCTGCCTGACGCGCTCTACGTTCACGTCCGAATCACAGCTGTGTTCGGCTGCATCTTCCTGTTCGTTCTCGGCTACCTGGCGGCACGCCGTCAGGTAGCTCGTCGCGCCTTCACCTTCGGGGTCGGCCTGGTCGTCCTCCTGCTCGCCCAGATGGCGGTCGGTGAGCTCCAGTGGCGCCTCGAGTTGCCCTGGGGGATCGTCGTGGTCCACGTGGCGCTCGCCGCGGCTGTCTGGGGGCTGACGGTTGCTCTGGCGGCGATGCTCTGGCGGCCGCCCCGCTGGCTCGCGCGAGGCCCGGGTTAGAGTGGACCGAATGGCCGACGAGCTGCGAATCCACGAGCGTCCTGCGCTGGAGCGGCCCGTTCTCGTAGCCGCGTTTCGCGGCTGGAACGACGGTGGCCAGGGAGCATCGCTCGCCGCCGGATACCTCGCCCGCCTCTGGGATGCCGAGCAGATCGCGGACGTCGATCCCGAGGGCTTCTTCGACTTTCAGGCGACGCGACCCCACGTCAAGCTGGTCGACGGTTTGACCCGACAGATCGACTGGCCGGAGACCGCCTTCTACCGCGCGCGACCCGACGGGATGGATCGCGATGTCGTCCTGCTGCTCGGTGTGGAGCCGAATCTTCGCTGGCGCGCGTTCTCCGAGCTCGTGGTCGGCTTCGCGGGCGAGCTGGGGGTCGAGCTCGTCGTGACACTCGGCTCCCTACTCGCAGACATTCCTCACACCCGCCCGAGTCCGGTGACCGGCAGCGCGAGCGATGAGGAGCTCGTGGAACGCCTCGGCCTTCAGGCCTCCAGGTACGAGGGCCCGACGGGCATCGTCGGCATCCTCCATGACGCCTGCAAACGGCAGGGTGTCCCGTCGGCGAGCTTCTGGGCCGCGGTCCCGCACTACGTCTCGCTTACGCCGAGCCCGCGCGCGGCGCTGGCGCTCTGCGAGCGGCTCGGGTCGATGCTCGAGATCGACCTCGACGTCGAGGAGCTCAGCGAGGCGGCGGATGGGTACGCCGAGCAGGTCAGCCGGGCCGTTTCGGCGGACTCGGACACCCAGGCGTACGTCGAGGACCTCGAGCGTCGCGCGGACGAGCTGGACGAGAGCGACATTCCCTCGGGAGAAGCACTTGCGGCGGAGCTGACGCGCTTCCTCCGCGAACGGGATCGCGAAGACGGCGAGCCCGACGCGGCAACCGAGCAGTAGCCCTTTCGCGAAACGTCTTTCGACTTTTCGCGACCCTCCTGTAGCCGGGCGCCGGCACGCCAGCGCGCGGCAGTGGGGCCGAGACGTGGCGGCGCATTCGGGGTCGCTGGTGAGCGAAACGGGCTGAGCCCGTTTCGCGGCGACTAGGAGGCTTCGGGTGCCGGCTCGGGTGTCGGTGCCGGTTGTGGTTCGGGGGCCGCTTTGGGTTCGGCGCCGTTTTGGGTCTGCGCCTGCTGCTGGGCTTTTGCGCCGCCTTTCTTCTTGCGGCGCCGGCGTCGCCTCGTACGCGTCTGGAGCTTTGGTTGCGGCAGGTTCTCCGCGAGTGCCATTGCGACCTCCTCGACGGTGCCCAGGCTCTCGCGTCCGGAGTCGATCGCCTTCGTCGCGCGTGGCGTGTAGCCCTCCGCCGAGGCGAGGAGTGCGGCGCCGACGTCGGTCGGCAGTTCGAGCGCGGTCTTCACGAGCTTCCCGGCATTCTCCTCGTGTCGGTGCCCGCGGGAGTTCGCAAGGGCCCCGAGCAGGCGCTTCGCCTCCTGATACTCGGCGCTTGCACGGCGATCCTGGATCTTTCGCGTCGCGCGGGCGAGGCGCCAGGTCCAGCGCCAGAGGATCTGCTCCGGCGCATCGGCCTTACCCTCCGCCAGGCCTCGTAGGAGGACGCGTACGCCCTGCGCGCGATCCTTCTCCCACGTCGGCGCCTGTGTCACCAGCGTGACGAGGTCGTCGAAGCTCGCGCGGTCGACGACCATCGAGACCCTGTCGGCAAGCGCGGTCATCCGCAACCTCCGGTTGGGATTCTCGGCGGCGCAGGTGAAGAGGAACTGCTCGAGGCATCCGCGGCTCGCGTGGCCGTCGGTCAGCTTCTTCACGAACTCGATGCGCTCCTCGAATCTCACCTGTCGTGCGGCGATCGTCGCCCAGAATCGTTGCTCCTCCTCGTCGAGGTACCGCGGGTCGACCCGCTGCCACTCCCGGGCGATCACGCTGAGGCGGCGTTGAACGTCAGGGGTCACCGGCACCAGCCACGCGGCCGGCGAGAGCTTGCGGCGGGCGCGGCGTTGCGGGCGCCGGCGTGGCG
>JACDAN010000056.1 GCA_013695385.1 Actinomycetota bacterium
TGAACGTCGTAGGCGATCAGCCGGGCGCCGTCCGCCTTCAACTGCCGGACCACACGCCCGTGGATGCGGCGCGGCAACGGATAGACCTCGAACTCGTCGAAAGTCTCCGCGTCGATCGCGACCACGGCGTACCGGCCGGAAGGATCCTCCTCGCCGCGGATCGTGAAGCGCCAGTCGACCGTGTCGAGCTCGAGGAAGACGCTCGTCCCGTACGCGACGAGCCAGATGGCGCAAGCGACTACCCGCCACCGCCTAACTCTGTCTGAGCAGCCGGCTGAGTGCTAGCGGATGCGGCGCGCCGGCTCGCGGGCCGGAAGCCTCGGAAAGGCCCAGACCAGAAGCACGACGCTGACGATGATCATCGCAATGCCGATACCGGCGATCTCCATCGCAGGGTTATCGGTGCCCCACCCCATCTGCCTTGAAACGGGGATCCCTCGTTCGGGGGAGAGCCACGGCCCCGGAGGCGCCGACCCTCCTGATGTGGGGTAGTGGCTCAGGCTGCCGTGAACATACCCGTGTATCGAGGCGAGTTCGGCCCCGTGGAGGCCGAGCGCCTGCTCTGGCGCGCCGGCTTCGGGCCCCGCCCCGGCGAAGCCGCTGTTTTCGCGAAGCGCGGACTGGACAGCGCCGTGCAGGCACTGACGAAGCCGGGGCGGCAGCGCTTCACCGGAGCTCCGGCGCGAGACGAGAAGGGACGGCCACTCGCTCCGCGCGACGCCTGGGGGCACGACCACCTGTGGTGGCTCGACCGGATGGTGCGCGGCACCCGCCCGCTGATGGAGCGAATGACCCTCGTCTGGCACGACTGGTTTGCCACGTCGAACGAGGGCGTGGGCTCGCAAGGTTTGATGCTCCGCCAGAACGCACTCCTACGGCGCCATTGGCTGGGCTCTTTTCGCCAGCTTGTCGCCGCCGTGACGCACGACCCGGCGATGCTGCTCTGGCTGTCAGGGACGGAGAACACGAAGTGGTCTCCCAACGAGAACTTCGCCCGCGAGCTGATGGAGCTCTTCACCCTGGGCGCGGGTCGCGGCTACACGGAGCGCGACGTGCGCGAGCAGGCGCGAGCGCTGACCGGTTTCCGCAACGACTGGCGCGAAGGAGTCGGGCCGACTCGCTTCCGCTTCGACCGCGAGCGCTACGACAAGGGCAGCAAGCGCGTCTTCGGACGGCGCGGCCGCTTCGACTGGAACGACGCCTGCCGTCTCTGCGTCACGCACCCCAAGCACGCGTCTTTCTTCGTCCCGAAGCTCTGGGGCTACTTCATCCCCGTCGCTCCTCCGCGGGCCACACAACGTGCGCTCGAGCTCCTCTATGTGCGGAACGGGCACGCCGTCCGGCCGGTGGTCGACGCGATCCTGCGCCACCCGCTCCTCTACGAGGGTCCGCGGATGGTCAAGTCGCCGGTCGTCTACACCGCGGGTCTTCTTCGCGGTGCGGGCAGAGGCATCGACACCGAGGCGTGGACATGGCTCTGCGCGAACGCCGGCCAGCAACTCTTCTATCCGCCGAACGTTTCGGGCTGGAACGACGACCGGTGGCTCGACACGGCGACATACCTAGTCCGATGGGACATCGCCGGACGCGTCACCCGTCCTGCCGCTCTCGATCCGAACAAGGTGCGCGCACCCTTCGATGCCGACCAGCTCGTCGCCCGCGCGCTCGCCTTCTGGGGCGACCCGCCGCTCTCGACCGGCACACGCCGCGTCCTCCGCGGCTACGCCGACCGCGCGCTCGCGACTGCCAACCAGCGCTGGAAGAAGCGGAGCTACCCGGCCCTCGTCGAGAACTCCCTCCGCCATCTGATCGCCGTCTCCCCCGACCTCCAGACAAGCTGATGGCTCGCTGCTGCAACGAATTCTCGCGTTCCTCGCTCCTGCGCCAGGCAGTTGCCGAGGCGGGCTCGGGCCTGCCGGCGATCGAGCCCGGCATGCCGTTGCCTGCCGGAAGCGGCCTCGACCGCCGGGACTTCGTACTCCGGTCCGCCGGGCTCGCCCTCGCCGTGTACGGGGCCGGGGCACTCGCCGGGCCATGGTTCGAAGAGGGCGTGCTGGAGGCCGCCGAGGCGGCTCCCAACCAGCCTGTCCTCGTCAGCGTCTTCCTCGACGGCGGCGCCGACTCGCTCTCGCTCCTCTCTCCCGTGTCAGACCCCGATTACCGGCGCCTGCGGCCGCAGCTGGCGCTTCCGGACTCCGGTCTCGTCTTCACCGAGGACGCACGGCTGCGGTGGCACAGGGAGGCTTCGGCGCTTCGGACGCTTCACCTCGAGGGAAAGCTGACCGTCCTCCCGACCGTCGGGTACACGGACGCAGACCAGTCGCACTTCACCTCTCGCCACTACTGGGAGGTCGGCGCCACGAACCCAGGTCTTCGCACCGGGTGGCTGGGCCGCTACCTGGACCGGGCGGGAAGCTCCGACAATCCACTGCAGGGCCTGAGCCTCGACGGCGAGCTGGCCCCGCCGCTCGCCACCCTCAAGGCGCCCGTTGCCGCTCTCCGAGGAGCCGATCAGTACCGCTTCTGGGCTCCCGGCGTCTGGGGCGAGGTCGAGTCGCAGATGCTTCGAGGCCCTCGCACCGCTCGGCGCGGCGCGCGGAACCGGCGACCGCGCCCTGGCATCCATCGCGAACACCGCTACCCAGGCTCAGCGCCTCCGACACCAGCTCGTCCCGTTCAACGGCAAGGGCTTCGGAAGCCCGGTCGCCTATCCCGAGCACCGGAGCGGCTTCCCAAAACGTCTCGCCGGGCTCGCCGCGATGCTCGCCGGTGGGCTCCCGCTCCGCTGCGTCGCGCTTCGTGCGCACGGGATGTACGACACGCATTCCGATCAGCCCGACCAGCTCGCGCAGGGCCTCAAGCTGACCGGAGAGAGCCTGCTCGCCTTTCAACGGGATCTCGAGGCCCGCGGACTCGCCGACCGCGTCCTCACGCTCGTCTGGTCCGAGTTCGGCCGCCGCGCGGCGGAGAACGGCTCACGCGGAACCGACCACGGCGCCGCCGGGGTCGCCCTGCTGATGGGAACACGGGTGCGGGGAACGATGATCGGCGAGCTTCCCCGACTCCGTGACGGCCTCGACGAAGACGGGAATCTGAAGGCGAGCGTCGACTACCGCAGCCTCTATGCATCCCTGCTCGAGCAATGGTTCGACTTCGACGCGGCCGGAGCGATCCCGGACGCAAGGGCGTACAGGCGCCTCCAACTCGTCACGTGAGATTCCTTGCCGTCTTGCTTCTGTCGGTCGCCGCTCTGGCGGCTGCGACGCCCCTCTTCGGCGCCCGCGGTCCGTCCCGCGTTCAGGTGACCGCCTTCGAGTTCGAGTACCGGCTCTCGCGACTGTCCGTCCGGCAGGGGCCGGCACTGATCGAGCTCGTGAACTACGGCGAGGACGACCACGACCTCGCCCTGCAGCGTGTCGGCGGAACCCGGTCGTGGACGCTCGCAAAGATCCTTCCGGGGAGTCGGGCGACGCTCTCGATCCGTCTCCGACCGGGGCGATACCGCCTCTGGTGTGCCGTCGGCGGCCACCGCCTGCGAGGCATGCGCGCCACGCTCGTCGTCAGGCGCTAGCGGCCAGCTCTTCGATCACGGCTCTTCGATCACGGCGTCGCTCAGGCGAGGCCACGCCTCCTTCGCCCAGTCGCCGAACTCGAGATCGGTTAGGCATCCGAGGGCGACGCCACGCTCCGGATCGACCCAGAGGAACGTGCCGCTCCCGCCCCAGTGGCCGAAGGTGCGTTCGGAGGCGAGCCGGCCCGACCAGTGCCCGGGCTTTCCGTCGCGCAACTCGAAGCCGAGCCCCCAGTCGTTCGGGTCGAAGCGCCCCATCTCCGGGATCACTCCGGCGAGGCCCGGGAACTGGACGGAGGTCGCCTCGTCGAGCGTCTCCCGTGCGATGACGGTAGGCGCCAGGAGGTCTCGCGCCAGCAGGAGAAGATCATCGAGCGTTCCATGGAGGTGCGAGCCGGCGGATCCTCGAAGCTCCGCCCGTATCCCGAGGGGTTGGAGGACCGCCTGGAGCAGGTAGTCCTCGAACGGCATCTCGGCTCGGCTCTCGACCCATTCGGCGAGGACCTCGAAGCCGCTGTTCGAGTAGATCCGGCGGACGCCCGGCCGGCCAATCGGCTCGCGACCGTGGAACGGCAGCCCCGATGCATGGGCGAGCAGGTGCCGGATGGTCGAGCCCAGAGGGCCCGCGGGCTCGTCCAGGTCGATGATCCCCTCCTCCACCGCTACGAGAACGGCGAGAGCAGTGACCGGCTTCGTCACCGAAGCCCAGCGGAACTCCCGGTCGAGCGGGCCACGGGTCGCTCTGACCTCGCCGCCTCGCACCACGCCGACGGCGACGTTCTCGGCCGGCCAGTCGTCGACCTGTCGCAGCGCGTCCACGGCGGCGGATACTCGCACGGTGCGCCGCTGTCAGACTGATCCCCCATGAAGCAGGCGTGGCCGCCGTCGATCACGGGACAGGAAGAGCAAGAGGCATTCGCCGCCGGCAGCAGCGTCCTCGATCACAAGTTCGGCCAGGGCGAGCAGTACACGCTCGGAGTGGAGGAGGAGTACATGCTCCTCGACGGCGAGACCTTCGATCTCGTCCAGCGGATCGACACCGTCCTCGCCGCGATCGTGGGGCACGAGGACGAGGCGAGGATGAAGCCCGAGCTCATGCAGTCGGTGCTCGAGGTGGCTACACCCGTGTGCCGGACAGCGGGCGAGGCCGACACCGAGCTGCGCCGCCTTCGTGAGTCGGTGCGCGGGGTCGCCGCGGACAACGGCCTCCGCGTCGGCTCCGCCGGCACGCACCCGTTCAGCCTCTTCGAGCGGCAGAGGATCACGGCCAGGGACCGGTACCGGGCGCTCGTCGACCAGATGCAGTATGTCGCCCGGCGGGAGCTGATCTTCGGGCTCCACGTCCACGTCGCCGTCGACGACCCCGACAAGGCGATCAACGTGATCAACGGCATTCTCGTCGACCTCCCGCTCTTGCTCGCGCTCTCGGCGAGCTCGCCCTTCTGGCGCGGAGAGCCCACCGGTCTGGCGTCGACGAGACAGCCGATCTTCGCGGCCTTTCCGCGCTCGGGCCCTCCACCCCGCTTCCGCGACTACCAGGAATACGCGGAGGTGATCGGCCAGCTCGAGAAGACCGGTTGCATCAAGGACTACACGCACACCTGGTGGGACATCCGACCTCATCCGCGCCTCGGGACGGTGGAGATCCGGATCTGCGACTCGGTGACCCGGGTCGAGGACGCGATCGCGATCGCCGCCTTCTGCCAGGCGCTCGTCAAGCTCTATTCGGAGCTCTACGAGCGTGAAGGCCAGGTTCCCGGGTACCACCGGATCCTGACGACCGAGAACAAGTGGCTCTCCGTCCGCTATGGACTGGAGGCGCCGATCATGGATCTTGCCACCGGGCAGCGGAACCGCATTCCCGTCGCGCAGGTCGTCCGGCGACGCCTCGAGGAACTCGAGCCTCACGCCCGGGAGCTGGGTTCGGACGACGAGCTCCAGGGGATCCACGAGATCCTCCGCCGGGGCAACGGCGCCGACCGCCAACTGCGCGTCTACAACGCGAACCGCGACATCGTCGAGGTGGCCCGCGAGATCGCTGAGGCCACCGAAGCTGTCGCTTCGGTCTAGCCTCGCTCTTCGCTGAAAGTCTTTCGACTTGCAGCGACCCTCCGGAAGCCGGCCGGCGCTTTCGCGCCGCGCGGCGCGCCCGTCGGGAGTGAGGCGGGGCCTAGGTCAATCGTCACTAAGCGGAACGGGCTAAGCCCGTTCCGCCACGATCGATCAAAGTACGAACATGAAACGGCGTCTCGCGCGGGACCTTGCGCCCTCCGAGTCTCGTACATCTGGCGATGGACCTCCGGGCCGCAGCCGCTCGTAT
The DNA here is from genome assembly GCA_013695385.1 of Actinomycetota bacterium. Lineage (GTDB taxonomy): Bacteria > Actinomycetota > Thermoleophilia > Gaiellales > Gaiellaceae > JACDAN01. The sequence continues at coordinate 5,892 of JACDAN010000056.1, forward strand.
ACGAAGCGCGCCATGGCGGGCTTGCGAGCCGACGAGCGCGCCTGGATCGCGGGCGCCCAGACGGGCTCCCTGCCCGACCTCGAGGCGCTCTTCCGCGATCACTGGCCTCGCGCATATCGAGCCGCGTACCTCGTCGTGCACGACGGAGCGGCGGCCGAGGACATCGCGCAGGAGGCGTTCATCTCCGCCATCCGGACGCTCGACCGGTTCGACCGGCGGCGTCCTTTTGGTCCTTGGCTCCACCGAATCGTGGTCAACCGGGCGATCGACTGGGCCCGGGCTCGGGCCCTTCGTCCCGAGGTCGGCGAGGCGGCGCTCGGCCTCGCCGTGGCCGAGGTCGAACAGGCTCCCGCGACCTACTCCTCGCCCGTCCTCGCGGCGCTGGCCCAGCTCTCGCCGGAACATCGCGCAGTCGTCGTTCTCCGCCATCTCCTCGAGTACGCACCCGGTGAGATCGCCCGCATGCTCGACCTCCCTCGAGGCACCGTGAACTCGCGGCTTCGACGTGGCCTCGACGAGCTGGCCGGCAGACTGGAGGGAGAGCGGTGAAGGACGCAGAGCGTCGCCGCGCGCTCCTCGGGATCATGCCGCCCGACGAGCTCGGAGCCCAACGACGCGCCTGGAGCCTCGCGCGGGCTGCGTTCGCAGAGCGGGAGCCGACGCCCTGGCCGCGCAGGCACACGCGAGGCCTCGTCGTCGCCGCGGCAGCGATCGGCGTCGTGGCCGCCATCCTCAGTCCGCCGGGCCGGGCCGTCATCGACGAGGTCCGGGACGCCGTGGGCACCGAGCGCGTCGTCGGAGTCCCGAAGGCACGGCCGGCGCTCTTCTCGCTACCCGCCAAGGGCCGGGTGCTCGTGACCGCCCCGACCGGCCCCTGGGTGGTCTCGGCCGACGGCGCCAAGCGCCGGCTCGGCGACTACGAGGAGGCGTCCTGGTCTCCGGGAGGACGTCATGTCGTGGTCTCGCGGCGAAGCCAGCTCGTCGCCGTGACGCCGAAGGGAGACTCTCGCTGGTCACTCGCCCGCCCTCGGGTGCACGCCGCGCGGTGGTCGCCCAGCGGCTTCCGCATTGCGTACCTCTCCGGGGCCAATCTCCGCGTCGTGGCCGGAGACGGAACCGGCGATCGTCGGCTCGACGCAGCCGCCGACGTGGCACCGGCCTGGCGGCCGGTCGAGGATCACCTCCTCGCCTACGTCAGACGGGGAGGCCTCAGGGTCGTGGACGCAGACACGACGCGTGGCGTCTGGACGGCCGACGCCGACGCGGCACCCCTGCAACTCGGATGGTCCAGCGACGGACAGCGCCTCGTCCTGGTCACCGAGGTCGATCGCGGACGGTTCGCGCTCTCGACCTTCGACGACACCGGACGGCGGCGGCAGTTCCTCGTCTTCCCGGGTCGATTCGTGGACGCTGCGTTCGCGCCCGACGATCACCGGCTTGCGCTGATTCGCTCGCAAGCCGGGCGCAGCGAGCTCCTCGTCGTCGACGCGGACGGTCTCCGCCGCCAGGAGCCGGTCTTCGAGGGCGCAGGCCGGTTCAGCGACGTCGCCTGGGACCCCGGCGGAAGCTGGCTCCTCCTCGGGTGGGAGAGCGCCGACCAGTGGTTGTTCATGCGTTCGACGGACGTCTCGAAGATCAAGGCCGTGTCCAGCCTTCGCAAGCAATTCGACCCGGGCGGAACCGGCGCAGGCGCATTTCCCCGGATCGAAGGGTGGTGTTGTCCCGAGTAAGCTGCGCGCGTGCTGGCCGTCGGAGACCGCATTCCCGACGCCCGCGTCTGGCTCGGCCCCCGCGACGAGGTGACACTCCACGGCCTCGTCGCCGAAGGACCGGTGCTCTTCCTGTTCTACCTCTTCGACTGGTCGGGCACCTGAACGAACGAGATGGAGCTCCTGCGTGACAGGAGTGCGGAGTTCGAGGCCACCGGTGTCCGGACCGTCGCGATCTCGCGGGACTCGGCCTGGTCGCACGTCGCCTGGATGCAGGCGCTCGACCTCGAATTCCCACTGCTATCGGACTGGAACGGCGATGCCGTCCGCGGCTTCGGGATCGCACGCGACTACCGCGGCATGCAGGACGTCGCAAGCCGCAGTGCGTTCCTGATTGCTAGCGACGGTACGGTCCGCGGTGCATGGGCCTACGGGGACGACGGCGAGGTTCCGGACTTCGACGAGCTCCTCTCGGCGGCTCGGGCGCTCTAGCGGCCGCGCTCGCGGTCTTCGTCGCCGCCGGAGTCGTTTCGACGTGGCCGGCGATTCGCGACTCGCGTACGCACTTCCTCGCGGAGGGGCTCACGGGGGCGCCGGGCTCGGCGGCACCGGGAGACCACCTGCAGACGGTCTGGCAGCTCTGGCTCCCATGGCACCAGCTCGGCAGAGGCGCCGAGCCGTGGATCGACCCGTACAGCTTTCAGCCCGAGGGCGATCCGCGGCCGAACTTCGCCGGCTGGCCGTTCGGGCTCGTCTTCGGGCCGCTCGAGAGCATCCTCGGGACGGTTGACGCATGGAACCTCTTCGTGCTCCTGGGGTACCTCGGTGCCGGGGGGATGACATTCCTCTGGCTCCGCAGCGCGGGTCTCGGCTTCGGCGGCTCCCTCGTCGGCGGCCTCGCGTTCGCACTCGCCCCCTACCGAACGACGCAGGCCGGCGCCGGCCATCTGCTCGCCTGGATCTCGATGCTGCTCCCGCTCTCGCTGTTGGCGTGGGAGCGCCGTTGGTACTGGCTGGCCGCCGCCTCGCTCATCTCGATCCCGCTCTCCGGTCAGGTTCATCTTGCGCTCGGGGCCATTCCGTTCTTCCTCCTCTACGCGGTCGCGCGAGGCGGCAGCCGGCGCTGGGCGGCCGTCTCCGCGCTCGGCTCGGTCGGTGCGGGCCTCGCCGTCTGGGCGCTCTCGATCCGAGGGTCGATCGGCGACTCGCGCTCGTTCGGCCAGGTCGAGCGCTACTCGGCCGACTTCGCGGACTTCGTGTCACGCGATCCTCGCCATGGCCTAGAGGCATTCGTGCTCGTGGGGTGGCTGACGCCGGCACTCGCACTGATCGGGCTCGTGTTGCATCACCGCACGAGGCTCGCCGGCGTCCTCGGCGTGGCGGCGATCGCGCCTTGCATCCTCGCACTCGGAGCGAACCTGCCCGGGTACGAGGCGTTGTGGAACGCCGTTCCCGGCCTCGGAGCGACGCGCGTTCCGGGCCGACTCATGCCCATTGCATGCCTCGGGATCGCGGCGCTCGCGGGACTCGGGACGCAGCGGGTGATGCAACACAAGCAGTGGCTCGTGGCTGCGGTGCTGCTCGCAGTCGCCGTCGACCTCCGGTATGACGTCTCGGCATTTCGACCGACCGCGGCCGACGAGGGAAACCGTGCGTACGGAGCTCTCCGGGATGCTCCGCTCGGGCGAACGCTCGAGCTTCCGGTCTACGCGCCCGACCGCCAGGAGGCGAGCGTCTACCTCTACTACGCGATGCAGGCCCCGCGGGATCGGCCCTCGGGCTACTCGACCGTGGCGCCGAAGGAGACGTCTCGCATCCTCCGTCGGCTCCAGTCCTGTCCTGACGCTCGCTCCCTCGTCGAGCTCGGCGTGCGATTCGTCGTCGTCCACGGCCCGTCCAACTGTCCGTCCCCTGGCCGGCTGCTCGCACGGGACGGGCCGATCGCGAGCTACCAGCGATGAGGCTGGCCCGCGGGGAGGACGGCGTCGTGCGCTGCGCTTGGGGCGCCTCCTCGACCGAGTACCAGGAGTACCACGATCACGAGTGGGGCTTCCCGGTCGGCGACGACCGGCGCCTCTTCGAGAAGCTGTGCCTGGAAGGTTTCCAGTCCGGTCTGTCCTGGCTGACGATCCTCCGGAAGCGCGAAGGCTTCCGCCACGCTTTCGCCGAGTTCGACTTCGAGCGGGTCGCCCGGTTTGGGCACGAGGACGTCGTGCGGCTGCTCGGCGACACCGGCATCGTCCGGCACAGGGGCAAGATCGAGGCGACGATCAACAACGCGGCCAGAGCCGTCGAGCTCGTGGAGCAGAAAGGATCGCTGGCGGCGTACGTCTGGCGCCACGAGCCCGCGCGGGCGACCCAGCCATCGCCGACCGACGTGACAGAGACGGCCGAGTCCAGAGCCCTCGCGAAGGATCTGAAGAGTCGAGGCTGGCGCTTCGTCGGCCCGACGACGGCCTACGCCTTCATGCAGGCGATGGGACTGGTGAACGACCACCTGGAGGGCTGCGACGCGCGACCCGGAGCCGAACAAGCTCGAGCCGCGTTCATGCCTCCGACCTAGTGCGCCGCGAGACGGGCTCCGCCCTTTCGCTCGTTGACCACCCGGGTGACGCCTCTCGCATGGAGCACGCGCGCAGCCAGTTACATCCCCATGGCGTGGTAAGTACCCGTCGATGAGCAGGGATTTTCCCTGAGCTCGTCTGCTTCGGCATCACCGCGACAACACCAGCAGCGCTCTCTGGGTCAGCGACGTCGCCGGTGACCACCAGGTCCTTGGCAGCCGCTTCTCGCGTGCCGGGATTCGCAACTAAAGCAAGTGAGACGCGGCGACGCGGAACAAAGACCGGCGCGCCTGCCTCAGGTAAGGCACTCGGGCAGCGCGTTTACGAACTCTTTGAAGCCGTCGTATTGCCGAACGACTGTGCCTTGACCAAGCGTTTCCGAGAACACGGAGCGGATGCGTTTCCGATCCTCGCGCGAAGGGTTTGCGATGACGAGCGTCTTCAGCGCGGCGGCCCGAGCGAGGGCCAAGCGAACCACCGCCTCGACGTGGAGGTCTGTCGGCGTAAAGGAGAAGCCAACAACCGCGATCTCCCTCGCGTTGCGAAGAGCACGCTCAGCCTTGCGCCAGAGATCTTCGAAGATGGGCTCATTACGCTCGCGCTTGACCCAGCCCGGTGGGATGATTGTGAATCGGGGCGTCCCGCGTTGTTGGTGAAGCCTCTGCTTCAGAATGATCTCGCCATCAGCCGCCGCCGGAAGCTGCCAGTTGATGGAGCCGTGCAACTTGAGCAGGTAAATCGTGCTCTGCCGATTCGGCGCGGGGTCTTTCGGACTCCAATGCTTGTCGCCGATCTCAGCAACACGAGAAGGACGAGAGAACGCGTATCCGTACCTTGCTGACCACTTCCTTTCGCCAGCGCGCCGGAGCGCGTCATCCATCACGCAGTCGTAGTTGAAGCTGATGACGGTGTCGCGCGGCTTGAGGTGCGCTACGAGCTCACGGTGATGTTTGCAGCCTTCATTGCTTCGGATGGCCTCGTCGGTTGAGGCTTCGAGAACTGCCGCGAGTCCCTTCATCAGTCGCTCGCGCCGCTCTCTAAGGTCAGCCCCTGTCAACTTGGCGACACCCTTCGGCGCAAGTCGTGTCGCATCGATCATCGACTCAAGCTGCGAAAAGTAGTCTTCGAGAGTCAGCGAGAAATTGGGGCCGAAGAGGTGAACGACATCCTTCATCACCTTCCCGACAATGTCGCGGTGCTTGCCGCTGACTCGTTGAAGTTGCGTGAAGAAGTCGGCGTTCAACGGCGGTCTCACTGTGGCGGAGCCGGAAAAGCTGGCGCCAACTGTCGCTCCTGCGCCGAGGATCACAACTCGGTCAGACGGAGAGAGCGGTGGCATTGCCCGCTAAGCATGAACTGATGCACGGACGCCGATGGCGCAGGGCCTCTAATCCCTCCCGTGTCCCTCCGAACGAAAGGTGCCAGCCGTCGACCTCGGCGTCCCTCTTCGGGCAGGTCGGACGCGATGGGCGAGTAGCCTGGACACGAGAGCGCACGAACGACGCTGTTCGGCAAGCGATGGCATGGCTCGGTTTTGCTCGTTGGAGCTTTGTTGATCGCAGACGAGGAGCACGTCAGACTCCAGGGCGTGCGGGGTGATTGCCAGCGTGAGTTCGCCGAAGCCGCAGCCGAGGACGGCATCGAGTTGCAGCCGCAGTCCTTCTCATGGTTGTGCCAGCAGGGGCATCTGGCCTTGCCGGATGAGGCAAGAAAGGCCGCCGATCTGTTGGAGCGAATCTACTTGGCCCTCGGCGGTGACCTTGACGTGTTGGCGACCGCGCGCAGGACTCGGCTACCCGGAGACTTCGTTCACGAGCCAACTGGCACCTTGATCGAGATTGACGAGTCGCAGCACTTCACCTCTGCGCGGCTGACGGCACTCGACCTCTACCCTGACGACGTTGCACTTGGTTTCGACCTCGACCATTACAAGGCGCTGTGCAGAAAATGGCGACAAGCGTCAGACGGGTACTACAGAAAGAAGGCCGCGCCAGGGTTCGGAGTCGGCGGCAGGCAACGGCAAAGGGCCTACTACGACGCGCTGCGAGACTTGGCCGCGCCTTCAATGGGCCAGCCGCCGGTGATTCGCATCGATGTTCCACTTCGAGAGGGTAGAGTGGCCTATCGCACTCGCCGCGAACGGCTCGTAAGACTCGCTAACGAGACAGCGCCGGACGACTTGGTGAGTCTTGGTAACTAGGTTGGAGAACAAGGGGGAAGCCTGGCCGCCGCGCGAACGCCGGAAACAGCTCAGCTGTCTCCTCTGGTCCCGCTGAGTCCCCACCCGCACACGGATCGCACCCACGAGGTCGCCCGGGACTAGACCCTTTCAGCCTAGGGCTGTACTTAGTAGCCGCTCATATGTAGCCACCGGCACCTCCTCGAGCGGCATCACGTGCGTATACACGTCAAGTGTCGTAGAGATCTGCCGTTGGCCTACGCGCTCACCGATCTCACGCGCGGGGACGCTCTGGCCGTGCCAGAGCGTGATCCGTCGATGCCGGAAGTCGTGGGGGTGGTAATGGGGGATCGCGGCCGCGACGCACGCTTTCGCCATCACCTTCTCGACCTTCTGCCGCGGGTGACCGACGTCCAGCGGCCAGGTGAAGAGAGGCCCGTGGCGACCACGATCGTCAGGAGGGCAGCTATCCAAAAGGATGTCCAGGAGCCACACGGGTAACTGGACCCAGCGGGGTCTGCGGTGTCCACGACGACCTTTGACGTTCTCGGGTCGCGAAAGAATCCGCGCGTTCGCAGAGTCGACATCTCCCCACGTCCAACTGAGTGACTCCCCGAGGCGTGCACCCGTCTGTTCGAGGAAGACGAAAAGCAGGCGTCGGTCACGCTGAATCTGATCGAGGAGCGCAAGCACGTGCTTGTCGCTCGGCGGCGAGTGGATGCGGCGCTCTGCCGTCGGCAGCCGAAGCGCGGGGTGGCGTGCCGGATTGGGCTCGACTCCCGACTGGTCGACGACCTGGCGAAGCGTGCCGAGGTAATCCCGAACGACGGCAGGCGTAAGTTCCCCCGCCTGCTCGTTGATCCACTCCTGGATCTCGCCATGCTCGATCTCGTCGGGGCGGCGTCTGCCGAACCGGGGGCCAATCCGCTTCCAGTGGACTCGGTAGTTCTCACGGGTCCGCTCGTCGACGTCGATGCGGGTTTTGAGCCAGAGGGCGAACCAGTCTTCGAGGACTCCCCGTGGCGAATCGACCGCTCGCAGACCGTCGCGCGGATTCCGTCCCGCGGCGATCTCGCCCGCCACGTAGTCGCGTCGCGTCCGCGCTTCCTTCTGCGTCCTGAATGTGCCGGCGGCTTCGACCGGCCAGGCACGCCCTCCTCGCCGGTAGATCACCTGGTAGCGCCTGTCGCCCGCGGAGGTCCGGCGCATGCGGATCCAGACAGGGCTCATTTGACTCTGAGGTTGTCCTCGAGGAAGTGCGCTACGTCACCGCGCCGGACGTAGACTTTCCGAAGCCCAGGCGGCTCGATCACGGGCAGCTGGCGCATAATCGCTTCGGCCGCCGCTCGAGTGATGCCGAGCTCTTCGCGAAGATGCTTGCAGTCGAGGAGCCGCGGCAGGGACTCACCGGTGGCTCGACCTCGCGACTCATGGCGAGTAAGCACATGCACGTTCATCTCAGACTCCCTGTGCCATGCGTGCCAACTGGCTGTCGACCAATGTCCATGCGGGCTCGGAATGCGAGGCGAGTTTTGCTGCTCATATGGACAGCATGCACCAAATACCCTTCCCTGTCCACTTGGTCAGCACTATGCCGTCCGAGGGACAGCGGATAGTTCAGCCCTGCATGGCCCAACCACGCACCAACCGTCCATTCGTTGAGGAGCTGCCGAGACTGCTAAAGGAGCGCGAAATGAGCATCCGAGCGCTCGCTCGCGCAGTCGGAGTAACGGACGCGCATCTCAGCAGGGTTCTACGGCGCGCCGCGTACAAGAGCGCGTCGCCTGACTTGGCTAGGCGCGTGGCACTTACCCTCGGTCTGCCTAACGGCTACTTCGTGGAGGATCGCTTGGGATTCGTCATTGACCACATACGCGAGCACCCACGTGTGCGCGACGAGCTATACGACCGTCTCAAGCGGACGAGGCGGTAATTCGGCCTCCGCAAGGTTCTAGCTCGACGAGCATTTGCTCTGAGCTGAGTGTGAGCCGATTTCGTACGATCACCAAGCGCGCCTTTGGCGCGGTCAGGAGGATTGTCTATGGCAGATGAGCTGGCATTTGTCCAGCTTCCTCATCCAGGTCGCGAGCATGGACCGGATGAGCCGGGCGGCGCGGTCAAGCGATGGGAGCACGGCGAGCACGATCACAAACGAAAGTTCATGCTCGTACCAGGCGCGTGGCGAGAGAGAGTCGAAGCCGAAAGTTGTGTCGGAGATGTCCTCTTCTGGGGTGAGTGGGAGGCAGCTTCGACCGTGCGTCCGGTTGGGTCGCGGACGGAGCCTGGGGCTCCGTCTTGGGTACACGAGCCGTTCTTCAACGACGCGTCGGACGCGCCTGAAGGCGTCGTGCCTCAAAACACCGACCCCTTCGTCTTCGGCGATCGGTTCCTCTACACCTTTTGCAAGCAGCCTGGAAACGGGCGGCTGCGTCGGCTCGCGCGCGGCTCGGTCGTCGTGTTCGGCTCGATCAAAGACAAAGCGTTCCGCATTGACACCGTTCTCGTCGTCAGCGAGAGCGTCGACCACACGCGCGAGACGTACGATAAGGATGCTTCACCGCGGGCCAGTGATGTTTTCCGCGCGACCACGCTCGATCCGATGTACGCGTGGCATGGGACCCGCGGCGGTCGTCTGTATCTAGGCGCGACTCCGGACGAGCCCGTCAACGGGATGTTCAGCTTCTTCCCGTGCGTGCCCGCATCGACTCGCCGTGCTTTCGCGCGCCCGCGCGTCGCGCTTCCTGATCTCATCAATCAGACCTTCGCGATGCAAGCGAAAACAACGACGTTCGCCGAGCCCCACGATCTGGCGCTCAAATGGCGTGCGGTCGTAGATCAGGTTCTCGCCGAGGGGCTCGCGCTCGGAGTGCGCGCGGAGCTTCCGGGCGGCCGCGGCGCTCGCGACGGGTGAAGGCGAACTCTGCGAGGGCGATGCCGCTTCTATGAAACAACCGCGACATGCGCGCCGCGGCTTCGGGGTCGACTGTGATGCCGGCTGAGTCCCCACATGGGTGATCCGCTCAATACGACGTCACAGCGCAACTCGAGCGACCTCCAAGGCGGCCTTCATCTCGGCAGCCGTGTGAAAACGGGTGGCCCGATCGGCGTCGCAAGCCTTGAGGAGGAACTCGGCGAGTTCAGCGGGCACCTCGTTGCGGAATTGGCGTGGGTCACGTGAGCCCTCATCGGCCATGGGGCGAGCAGCCGGGTACGGATGCTCGCCGTCGCAAAGGAGCTCGTAGAGCGTGACTCCGACGGCGAAGAGGTCGGTTGATACGTCCCAGCGGGTGAGATCGGCGTCAGGCGGTTGGTACGGAGGAGTGCCTGAAACAGTACGAACCGGATCTCCCACTCGCGACGCGATGTTGAAATCGAGAAGCTTCGCCCCGTTGCGCGTCAGCATGATGTTCTGCGGCTTGATGTCTCGGTGAACGAGCGCGTTCTCGCTCATCCTCATGAGCTCGCCGTACTCGTCAGTTGTCAGTTGGTCGTCTTGCTTCTTTTGGTCGAGTTCAGCTAAGCGCTCACTGTCGGGGTGAATGGCCTCCAGAGCGCCTAGTACGTCGAGCGCAACGTCGATCGCTTCTCGGTCACGAAGCTTTTTCTTACCGTCGGCGTAGGCGGCGAGCAGCTCGCCTTCGACGTACTCCATGATGAGGTACCACTCTCCTTCGTCCGTGCTGTCGGCCCAGATCACTTTCACCACGTTTGGGTGGTGGACTTTCCGCAGGGCTCCAATCTCCCGACGAACGGCGTCGTAGCCGGCTGCGTTCTCGAACAGCTTCAGCGCTCGTTGCTCGCCTTCGACGGCGTCGAGGACGCGATACACCTTCGAGAACCCGCCGCTTCCCAGAAGTTCCTCGACCCTGAACCGTCCCCCGATTGTGTCCCCAACGCCGTAGTCGCGTGCTGGCACACGGGAGGACACGTCTTTCGGGTCGGGTGCTGGGAGGGCTTCGCCGTCGGCAGGCACACCATTGCGTCGCTCCTGCGCGCCCTCACTACCTTCACGGAGGCGGTGCCTGACGAGCTCCTGGCAGTACACGATTTGCTCCGCTCGATCGGCGACCCGGAAGCTGAGGTCGACGTTGGCGAACTCGGCTGCCCCGATCGACGCCTGCTGCTCCTTCACGCGCCGACGCAGCTCCAACGCAAGTTCGGCCGCCCAGCCCAGGGCGTCGTCTGGCACATCCATCTCCGGATTCGGCCACAACAGTTTGAGCAACCCGTTGACGGTGTTGTTCGCCGCCTTGCGATCTCGTCCGCTGAGCTGGCTTCCCCACTCGAGCCGACCCTGGGCGACATCGAGTCGCGAGACCCTGCGGAGCTGACTCCAGCATTCCGCGAGAAAATCGCTGACGAACCCGAAGTGGTCGGTGAAGTAGGACGGATCAAGCTTCGGTACATCCCAGCCGGGTAGGTACGCGTGAATACGGTCATGGAAGGCGGTGTCGTTCCGCATTTCTTTCGGCATCGGCCCGAAGAGATGCCCACGGCGTAGTTCGTCGTCAACGTCGACGTCGAAGTTGCCGACCATGACGATCCCTCCATCGGCTCGGATGCTCTCCTTGCCGCGGCTGAACTCGCCCGACTCCATGTAACCCTTGAGGATGTTGACGCCTTCCTTGGTGTCGAACGAGACGCCCGAAACCTCGTCGAAGCAGACGACGTCGTACTGGGCGACCAGCCCCCGCCGGCCGGTTGCGTTGTTCACGAACATGTTCGCGATCGTCGCCTTGCCCCCCGAAACGAGATGTGCGTAGGGCGATATCTGCTGGAAGAGATGCGACTTGCCCGTGCCGCGGGGACCGAGCTCGACAGCGTTGTAGTTCGGCACGACGAAGGGCACCATGCGCGCGAGCAGCACATCTTGTTGGCGGCGGCTGAACCGGCTCGGCTCGAAGCCCACGCTGCGGAGCAGCAGGTCGCGCCAGTCGTCGAGCGTGAACCGTGCACGCCCAGCGATGAACGTGTCGAGCGCATCCCGTGTCGACATCTGGATCGGTCGCACCGACTCGACGCGAAAGGGCTGCCCGCCCGACTCCTTGCCGAGAGCGGCGATGTACTCGAGCGTGACCTCGGCGTAGAAGCCGCCGGTGAGCATTCGGTCGTGCTCATTTACCAGCTTTTCGGAGATGTGGATGTCGGTGAGCTGGAGACTGGGCAGCTCCGCCTTGTAGGCGTCGGACTTGGCGTCGAGCCGGGCGCGGAGCAGGTCGATGATCTTGACCCGACCTTTCTCACGGGCGCGTGACTTGAACAGCTCCTCCTCGCCGGCCCGCACCGTGCGCTCCTTCATCGAGCGCTCGACGACGGCGAGCCCCTCCGCGATCTCCTCCGGGTCTGTCGTGGCGCAGTACCTGCCCAGGAGGAACTCGCCGACGTAGGTCGGCACGGGTCACGCCCCCAACAGGGCGGACAGGCTTCTGATCAGGCCAGCAAGCGGGCGCCAGGCCGGCACCGGCCTCTCCGCCCGGACACATCACTGGAAAGACACCGCAGCAGCGGGTCATTCGAGAA
>JACDAN010000058.1 GCA_013695385.1 Actinomycetota bacterium
GGCTTTGCCCGTTCCGCTTCGAGGCAGCCGCTCTCGCGACCGTCCGCGGCCGCATTCGCGCCGCGCGGCGCGAAAGCGCCGCCCGGGTTCCGGGAGGTCGCTGAAAGTCGAGAGATTTTCAGCGAAGCAGGGCGCCGCAAGGCGTCCGCAAAGCCCGGCCGCGCACCCTCCGTCGAAGGTTCGTTCGAGCCGGTGCAGTGGGTGCTCGCTCGAGCCAGGCGGTCCGCGGCACCTGAGAGACACTCCTTAGCGCTGCTTCCTCCCGGATCTGACGCGGTTCGGAGACTCCCAGTGCGCGGGACCTGGCCGTCAACACTTGCACCCGAAGCCCGTATCTCGGACGTGACCCCCTCGGAAGGGGATTCAGCCCCGCTGGAGCGGATTGCGGGTTCAGGGAACCGCTAGCTCCCCACCTAGCGCGGCCGGGCGGGAGCATCGTAGCCGCGGCGAGGGGTTGACGGAAACGCAGCTAGGCGTGAACGCTCGACTCGGTGGACTCGTGCCTGAGGAGCCCGTTGACCTGCGCCCATCGGCTCGCTTCCGTCCGGTTCGAGACGCTGAGCTTGCGGTAGACGTTCGAGAGGTGGAACTTCACCGTCTGCTCGGTCACCCAGAGCATCCGGGCCAGCTGCGTGTTCGAGTGGCCCTCGGCGACGAGGCGAAGGATCTCGAGCTCGCGGCGCGTCAGTCCACCGGGGGCCTCTGAGGCGAGCGGCGGCGCGACGGCGGGCGCGCTCGGCGCGCCGGCCAGGTAGACCGAGTGGTCGAACGCCTGCCGTACAGCCGATGCGACGTCGTCGGGATGCGCCGTCTTGACAACGTAGGCAGCCGCGCCTGCCTCTAGCCCGGCGTCGATGTGGGCCGGGTCGTGATGCGCGGAGAGCACGATCGCTCGCAGCCCCGGCGCAAGATCCCTCGCGCGCCGAAGCACCTCGTAGCCGTCCGGCTCGCCCGGCTGCGTGTCGAGCTCGAGGGTCAGGAGCTGGGGCTGAAATCGCTCGATCGCGGTCAGTGCCTCTCGCGCCGACGAGGTCTTGGTGACGACCCTGGCGCCGATCCGTTCCAGCACCATTTCCACGGCATCCAGCCAGATCGGATGCGGGTCCAGGATGACCGCGTCGAGAGATGTTGACGATTCAATGCCCATGACCGCAGGATGCCTGTAGAAATCTAAAGGGATATTCGACGTTTTTCAAGTGGGAAAATGTTTGATTTTCTGGACAACATGGTCGATGCGTCCACAGGTGATCCTCCACTTCCGGCTAGGAGCCGTTGTGAGACAAGCTGGACTACAAAAGCGGCGCGGCCCGTCGTATCTTCAGTCCATGCCCGTCTCCTCGCCGCCTTTGGGGAGCGCGATCCGCGTTCTTCTCGCCGATGACCACCGCCTGTTCGCCGAGTCGCTGATGCGAGTCCTCAGTGAGGACGAGCGCGTGGACGTGGTGGGCATCGCGGAGAACGGTGAGCAAGCGGTGGACCTCGCGCTGGAGCTGCAGCCCGATGTCATCCTCATGGATCTCATGATGCCGGTGATGGACGGGCTCGAGGCCACCCGGCGGATCCGTGGTAGCGGACTTCACTCTCAGATACTCTTGCTCACGGGCACCGAGACGCCTGTCGGCCCGGACGACGCGACGGGCGCGACCGCGTTCCTGCGGAAGGAACGCAGCGTGGAGGAGCTCCGCCAGGTGTTCCTCCAGGTTGCCTCGCTGGCCGCCTTGCTCGGCGCGCCCGCGCGCTGAAGCGGTTTCCGGCTGCGCGGTAAGGTGGCGCCTGAGGGCGTGTAGCTCAGCGGGAGAGCGCCCGCTTCACACGCGGGAGGTCACTGGTTCGATCCCAGTCACGCCCACTCGGGAACCGGCAGCGGGGCGAACCCTGGCTTCAGACATCGCTCGGCGCTTCGGATAGGTTCCCGCCGTGCTCCTCGGGCTGACGAACGACCAGAAGCTCGGGCTCGCCGGGACGGCGGCCGTCTTCATCGTCTTCGCGCTGATCGTGGCGCTTCTGATCCCGCGCTACCGGCCCGACTTCCCCGGCCGGAAAGGTCTGAGCGCCTTCATCGTCCTGACGACGGTCCTGATGATTGCGATGCTCGGCGCGGTCGAGGTCTTCGCGGTGGAGGAGCATCACGGCGCCGAGGCGGCGGAGACGCAGGAAACCGAGCCGGGGGAGACGGAGACCGGCCCGACCGGGACGGAGACCTCGCAGAGTACGACCGCCGCCGAGGAGCCCCAGGGGTCTCCGGAGGCGGGGAAGAGCGTCTTCGCCTCCAACGGGTGCGGCAACTGCCACGTCGTCGCCGCGGCCCAGTCCGAGGGCGCAATCGGGCCGAACCTGGACGAGTCGCTCGAGGCGAAGGACGCGGAGTACGTCAAGCGGGCGATCCTCGACCCGAACGCCGAGATCGCCGAGGGCTACCAGCAGGGGATCATGCCCGACTTCGAAGGTCAGCTGACCCCAGAAGAGGTCAGCGACCTCGTCGCCTTCCTGACGCAGGGCTAGCCTCGAAGGACGAGGCGGCACCCCTGCCCGGGATGCCGCTCGTCTCGACGGAGAGGGCGGGATTTGAACCCGCGATCCACCTTTCAGCAGATACGCGATTTCCAGTCGCGCTCCTTAGACCGCTCGGACACCTCTCCGGAGCGGAGAGCGTAGCGACCTGCGCGCGCGGCGACTCAGTGCGTCGAGCTGTATACGAACGCGACGACGTCCGCGATCTGCTTGTCGCTGAGCACGCCCTTGAACGCGGGCATCGGCGCCTTGCCGAGCGTGACGCGCGTCACGATCAGCGAGCGGTCGGGCTTCGCCTCGTCGAGGTTCGGGCCGATATTGCCGTTCGAGCCGGCCGCCTTCAGCGTGTGGCAGCCGCCGCAGCCCGCGCTGCCGGTGAAGATCGCCTTGCCGGCGGTCGCGTCGCCGTTCGCGTATTGGGCCGGAACGCCCGTCCCGGAGCCGCCGGATGAAGC
>JACDAN010000068.1 GCA_013695385.1 Actinomycetota bacterium
GGCCTCGGCCGCCGCCGGCGAAGGTGAGGCGTAGAGGTCGACAGGGACCAGCGGCGCCTCCACCTTGTGTCCGTCAATCTCGGCGGTGACCTGTGAATCGCTTTCGCGTCGGCGCTGGAGCTGGGCCCGCAGGCCGGTGCCGAAGCCCTGTTCGGTCTCGACGTCGTTCCGGCTCTCGTCGGGCGTGTCGCTGGGCTTCGGTTTGGCGGGCATGCGGTCTCCTCGGGCTAGGGGCTGCGGCTAGAAGAGCTTCTCGAGGTTCAGGAAGGCGGGTCCCAGAATCACCAGGAACATCGCCGGGAAGATGAAGAGGACGGTCGGGAAGAGCATCTTGATCGGCGCCTTCATCGCTCTCTCCTCGGCGGCGGCCTGGCGGCGGAGCCTGGTGTCGGCGGCCTGGACGCGGAGGATGCGACCGAGCGAGGTGCCGAGCTGATCGGCCTGGATGATCGCCCGGGTGAAGGAGGACAGCTCCGGCGCGTCCACCCGTTCGGACATGCGCTTCAGGCCGTCCTGCCGGCTCTCTCCGATCCGCATCTCGCCCAGGGTCATGCCGAATTCCTCGGCCAGGGGGCCATCCATGTGCTCGGTCAGTTTGGCGACGGCGCCGTCGAAGCCGAGTCCCGCCTCCACGCTCACGGCGAGGAGGTCGAGGGCGTCGGGCAGGTCGGCGCGGATCCTCTCCCGGCGACCTTTCGCCTTCAGGGAGACGAAGTAGTCCGGAGCGATAAACCCGCCGACGGCGAACGCGGCCATGATCAGGAACGCGATCGACGATCCGGTGAGCGAGACGAGGGTGATCCCCATGAGCGCTCCGCCGATGGCGAGAAAGCCCTTGGCGGCGAGGAAGCCCGTCGGCGAGATCCGCCGGCCGAGGCCTGCACCGAGCAGGCGAAGCGAGATCGCATCGATGCTGGTTCGCGGGTTCACGCGAAGGACCCACTTGGCGAACGTCTCGCGGAGAGGCTCCAGCGCTCGCTGCCGCAGCGGTTGGTCCTTGAGCGGTGACGCGATGCGAACGAACCCGTAGTGCGATGCCCGCCGCATCGAGCGCTCACGCTCGCGGGCGGGGAGGGTGGCGAGCTCGCCGATGAGGAACACGGCTCCGGCGAGACAGGCGAAGGCAATGAGCAAAAGCATTGGCGGCTACCCCTTGAAGGAAACGAGTCGCCTCAGGAGGAGACTCCCGAAGCCCATCATCACGAGCATCAAAATGATCAGCTTGTGGCCGGTTGACGAGTGGTACAGCGGATCCATGTACTCGCCGTTCATGACGGTGATCGCCAAGGCGACGAAGAACGGCAGGCCCATCAGGACGTAAGCCCCTGCCCGGCCCATGGCGGTCAGCCCCTTGATCTTGCGGGCGAACTGCTGGCGCTGGCGGACGGTGTCGGCGACCATGTCGATCAGGCCGGCGAGACTGCCGCCGATCTGCCGCTGGATCGTGACGGCGGTGATCACGAACTCGAAGTTCTTCGAGCCCAGCCGCTCCGCCATATCTGTGAGGCCCTCCTCGATCGGACGTCCGAGTTGGGCCTCCGTGAGCACGCGCTTGAGCTCTTTGCTCGCCGGCGGCCTTCCCTCGTCGACCACGGTCTGAAGGCCGGTCTTGAAGCTGTGTCCGGCCTTCAGGGAAGCGGCGAGAGTGATGAGGAGATCGGGAAGCTGATTCTCGAACGAGTTCGTGCGGCGCTTACCCTTGAAGGCGACGAAGAGCACCGGAACCGACGCCGCTCCGCCCATCGCGGCGAGCGTCACGAGGGTCCCCTGCGCAGCGAAGCCCGCGATCATTCCCGCGGCGAGGCCTGCCCCACCGCAGAGATAGAGGAACTCGACTGTCCTCAGCGGAATGTCGCTCCGCTCGAGCAGTCGGTCAACCTTCACCCAGTGGCGCCAGTGGCCGAAGGTCGTCTCCGTAGCCCGGAAGAGCCCGGCGGCGGCCTGGAGGCGCTCGCGCTCCTGCTTCCGCTTCGAGTTGGTCGCGTTCGGGAGATGCGGTGCGAGACGACGCCGGAGGCGTGAGCCCCGGATCGAGGTGAGCAAGAAGGTTCCTGCCAGCAGGACGAGGATGCCGACGAGGGCTCCGACGACCTGCGTCCCGAGGAAGCTCTCGTAGAACCGGTCGGGCACGACGCCCGAGGGCCCTCCGTCGGGTCCGGCCCGATCCCCGGGGACGACGAGATTGCTCGCCGCGGCACCGAGTTGCGGGACGGACGCTTCGAGCCGGAGAGAGTCGCCGGGGCGAGCGGCGGTGAGGTAATCGACCCGCCAGGTGCGACGGAGCTCCGCTGCGATGCCCGCATAGATCGTGCGGAGCTCGGTGCTCGATCCGGCTCCGCGATAGCTCCCACCCGTGTCGTGGGCGAGTCGCCTGAGTGGTGCCGGATTGAACTGCTTGCTCTCGATCGCCACGACGTAGAGCAGAACGCCGGCTTCACGAGCAGCGTTGATTGCGTTGTCCAGCGTGGCCGTGCTTCGCGTTTCGTTCCCGTCCGTCACGATGATGACCACGCGGCCGGCGTTCGTCTCGGTCGCGAACGAGCGTGCGGACTTGACGACGCCGTCGTACAGCGTCGTGCCCTCGGCCCGGTCGACCGACAGCGAGCGGAGCACGCTTTGAGCATCCGCCGAGGTCGGGGAGAAGTTCGCGAGCATGAGCGGCTCCGTCGAGAACGTCGCGATCGCAACTCGGTCCTGCGAGAGCTTCGCGCGCAGAAATGCCTGAGCGGCCGCGACGGCGTCCGCGAACGGCCGGCCCTTCATGGACCTAGAGCGGTCGACGGCCAGTACGACGCTCTTCGCCCTGCCGAGATTCTCGGCGCGGAGCCCGCTGACGGGCTGGCCGTTCTCCTTGAGCGCCGGCGGCTTCGTCGACGCCCGGGAGGTGACGACGGTCAGCCGGACACGGGGGAAGGACGTCGCGTCGACGCCGGAGACCTTGACCTTGGCCTCGGCCACCGGGGTGACTGCGAGCGCCGCCGCACCGAGTGCGATCCCGACCTTGATCCGAATGCGCTTCCGCCTCCAGGTCATCGGCCGTATCCCGCAGCGAACGTCGGCCGGACGGCGGCGTCATCTTCGCGCTCGAAGAACGTCGGCGGAAGGCTGACGCCGTTGGTCGCCATCTTGTCGAGGAAGTGCGGCTTGAGGCCCGAGCAGGCCAGGGGCATCAGCAGGCTGGTGTTCCGTCCGCCCGCTGCCTGTTCCTCATCGGGTGGCTTCGCCGTGAAGACATCCTGGAGCGTGATCACGTCGGACTCCATGCGGAGCACCTCGGTGACGTTCGTGACTCGCCTGGAGCCGTCCACGAGCCGGTTGATCTGGACGAGCAGGTCGAACGCGCTCGCGATCTGCTCACGGATCGCCCGAAGCGGAAGGTCGACGCCGGCTGTCAGCACGAGGGTCTCGAGCCGGGAGAGGGCGTCGCGGGGTGCGTTCGCGTGGATCGTCGTGAGCGAGCCCTCGTGGCCCGTGTTCATCGCCTGGAGCATGTCGAGCGTCTCGGCGCCGCGAACCTCCCCGACGATGATCCGGTCGGGGCGCATGCGGAGGGCGTTTCGGACGAGCTCTCGGATCCGCACTTCGCCCTGGCCCTCGATGTTCGGCGGCCTGGCCTCGAGCGTGATCACGTGTTCCTGCTGGAGCTGGAGCTCGGCTGCGTCCTCGATCGTGACGATGCGCTCATCGCCCGGGACGAAGGCCGACAGCGCATTCAGCGTCGTCGTCTTTCCGGTACCGGTACCGCCCGAGATCAGGACGTTGAGCTTCCCGCGAACGCATGCTGCGAGGAACTGCGCCGCCTTCGGGCTGACGGTGCCGAATGTGATCAGGTCGTCCATCGTGTACGGGTCGCGTGAGAACTTCCGGATGGTCAGCGTCGGCCCGCGCAGCGCGAGCGGCGGGATGATCGCGTTGACGCGGCTTCCGTCGGGGAGACGGGCGTCGACCATCGGAGAGGCCTCGTCGACTCGGCGGCCGACCTGCGAGACGATCTTGTCGATGATCCTGAGCAGGTGGGCGTTGTCGGCGAACGTCGTCGGCGTCCGCTCCAGCTTGCCGGCCCGCTCGATGTAGATCCGGTCGAAGGCGTTGACCATGACCTCGGTGACCTCGTCGTCGCGGAGAAGCGGCTCGAGGGGCCCGTAGCCGAGGATGTCGTCGGTCAGCTCGCGGACGATCCGGCGGCGCTCTTCGCGTGTGAGGGGGGTGCGGTCGAGGGCGAGCTGCTCGCTCACCGCGCGGAGCACCTGCTCGTGGAGTTCCTCGTTCGTCTCGGTCGTGAAGAGCTGCGGACCGAGCTTCGCGATGCAGGCGTGGTGGACCCGCGTCTTCAGCTCGGCGTAGGGGTCGACGTGTGCAGGCTCGGGCTCCGGTTCGCGAACCGAGGAGCCGACCAGCTGGATCGGCTGGTCGGCGTTGGCCTCGCCGTTGCTCGTGCCGTTGTTCTTGATCCGGTCGTGAAGTCCCATCCGTCCTCCTATGCCTTCGCCAGGGCGCCGCGCCAGCGCTTCTTCGCCTGGGCGGGAGCCGCCGGCTGAAGGCTCTTCGCCATCTCGCGCACAGCGCGCGAGAAGTCGGCCTTCGGGTCGGAGACGACTGCCGGGTTGCCTCGATTGACCGCCAGCGGTACCGCGCGGTCGCTCGGGATCTCGAAGCGGACGCGCTGTTCGAGGGCGGCCTCGACCTCGCCGCGCTTCATGCCGACGTTCGTGTTCGCGCGGTTGAGGACGACGCGGATCCGCTCCGTCGGAAACGACAGGAGCTCGAGGGTCTGCAGGCTGAGCCTGACGTTCTTGATCGTCGGGACGTCGAGGCCGCACAGGAGCAACAGCTCATCCGTCCGGTCGAGCGTCGCCAGCATCGGCCCGTGGAAGAAGGGCGAGGTGTCGACGACGATCATCTCGTACGATTCCTTGGCGACCTCGAGCAGCCGGGAGAGCTTGGCCTCGGTGACGAGCTCGGCGTCCTCGGGGCGAACCGGGGCGGGGAGGACGTCGACACCCGAGGAGTGCCGCGTCGTGTAGCCCGCGAGCTTCTCGGGGTCGAGCTCGCCCGGGGCGACGACCAGGTCGTAGATCGTCTTGTCGGGCTCGATTCCCAGCATGATCGCCGCGTCGCCGAACTGGAGGTCGAGGTCGAGCAGGAGCGTCTTCTTTCCTCCGTGCTTGGCGAACGCCGTTGCGAGGTTCGTCGACATGACGGTCTTGCCGGTTCCGCCTTTCGGCGAGAAGACCGTCAGGACCCGACCACCGGCGCCCGCATGCCCGGTGCGGCCGTTGTGGCTCGCCTTCCGGACGGCGAAGACGACGTTCTCCGGGAGCTGGGGGAGCAGCATGACGTCGGCGACGTCGGCTTCGAGCGCTGCGTCGAGCAGCAGGGACGCCTCACCCGAGGCGAGCAGGATGATCGGCGCCCGCGTGTACTCGCGGATCGACGCCAGGTCGTCCTCGGGCAGCTCCGATGCGCGGGTCGCGTGGAGGACGGCCTGGAGATGGCCGCCGGCCAGTGCGCTGGCTCCCTCTCGGACTGTCTGGCTTCGCCCGACCAGCTGGATCTCCGGATGGCGGTCGAGCGCTTCCGTGAGCTGTTCGAGCCCCTCGCAGCTTCCTGTCACGAAGATGCGGGTTCCTTCTCGCATTGTCTGTCCTTCGGTCGACATCAGCGTCCCCTCCTCAAGCGCGTCAGGGCCCGCTTGCCCAATCCCTCACCCATCACTGTCGAGGACGACTCGGCGCTCTCCTTGCTGTCGGCCGGATCGGCTACCGGACGGAGCTCGAGTGACCAGTCGCCGTGCGTGACGACGTGGAAGAGCTTCTGCGACTGGGCATCGGTCACCGCGAGGATCGCGGAGAATGCCTCGTCAGGCCGGGCGCCGAGCTTGCTCTCGACGTCGCCGGTAGCCGGCGCCTCCAGGACGAGCAGGTCGCGGAGCACGACGCGGGTCACGGCAAGGGAGTTGGCTCCCTCGAGTGATCCGACGAAGTCGACGCGGTCTCCCTCGGTGAGAGTGCCCATCAGCAGTTGGTTCTCGTTGCCAGGAACCTGCATCGCGCGTAGCCGGCCTTTCAGCTGGGCGCGAATGCCCTGCTCGCCGAGTGGATGGAAGCGGTTGAGGGTGATCTGCTCGCCAGCGTAGATCCTTTCCGTGGCGACGAGCTGGTCGATCTGCTCAGGCTCGGTGATTGCGCCCGGAACGACACTGCGCTGGGCGATCTCGAGCGGCCGAAGGAGGTTCCGGTCGCCGACCTCGGAACCCGAGGTTCCGACCGGGATCTCCCGTGCTGCGACCCAGACCGGGACGAGATCTTCCCCCTGCTGGACGCTCTTCTTGTAGTTCGTGACATAGAAGATCGTCAGCAGTGCGGCGAGCACCGCGAGGACGACCGCGATTCCGATGTTTCTCAGTCTGTAGGTCATGGCGGCGGGTTTTCTCTCCTTCTCTCTATTCGAGTGTTATTCGACGAGCGCGACGGCTCGAGCTCCAAAATGCTCATCGCCGGCGTTTCCACTTTGAATTCCGGCCCAGATCATGTCCACGAAGTAGCCGTGAATCCTTGAGTCCTTCGATCCATGAATCGTGTAACCCGTGACGTGAAACACGGCCCAGCCGATCACGTAATATTCGAAGCCGGCTCCCTGCGCACGAGTCGCGTTGTAGACGGGAAAGAGGAGCTCGGTCTCGTCGCGGAGGTCCAAAGCACCTTTGATGTGCGACGAGTTCGGCTTCATGCCGGGATCCGAGTAGTACCAGCGGTCCTTGTCCATCCAGGCGTGGAGGCCCTGGCGGATCCATTGGCCGATGTCCTGCGGGCCGGTACCTCCGTACGAGCTGTCGATGTTCATCAGGCGAAACGCGCCCGGCCCGGTCTTCTCGAAATCGAGCGTTGTCTGCTCGCCCCAGCAGGGCGTCGGCTTGCATTGCAGCTTTTCGTGCTGCCAGTCGACGGCCACGGGAGCGGCCCACTGTGCGCGACTAAGCACTCCGGCGCGGGCCGCAGCCTTGGCGCGCACCTGCACGGAGTTGAGCCCGAAGAGTTTTGCGAAGAACCCGGGGGCCGGCCGGTCGGTCGTCACCTCGATCGTGTCGTTCGGGATGACGGTGCTCCTGAACTTGATGTTCTCGACCTTCAGCCCTCCATCGTTTTCGTCGGCGTACGCGAGCGCGCTGGACTGGGCTTCCGCAGTGCTCTCGGGCAAGGCCTGCGCTCCCGCCAGTGCGGCGGCGTCGGCGTTGGCTTGCAGCTTGCGGTCGGCCCGGTACCAGGAGCCGACGTCGAGTACGGCGGCGGCCATTCCGATCAGGACCGTCATGAAGACGACGACGATCACGACGGACTGGGCGCGCTCGGAGCGATATGAGGATCTCAGATTTGTCATTCGACTCTTTCGATGGTTGCGCTGTTCAGCCGGCCCTTCTTGACGACCAGGCCGAGCAGGCTGATGGAATAGGGATAGGAGGCGCTGACGCGAACCTCTTCGCCGGGCTGCCACGAAGACTCGACGGCCACGGCCAGGTCAGCCGGCTTGAGGTCGGTTGCCGCGGCCTCTACTTGAGCGATGGTGCTGCCTTCCGGGTCCTTCATGTGTCTTGAAACGGCTGCCTTGCGGGCACCCGCTCGGACAGCGTCCGTAAGCGTGATGTAGTGGTTGAACGTGATTCCGAACTGGATCACGGCGAAGAGAAGCAGCGCGAGCAGAGGAAGGACCAGCGCGAACTCGGTCATCGTCTGGCCTCTTTGGGATCGAATTGACGTTCTCTTGGACATCTGCGGCTTGTTTTCCCTCTACTCGAACTCGGTTTGAACGGACGTGGTGCGAACGCGTGCGGTGTTGGAGTGATAGACGGGCCCTTCGGGCGGCGAAGGGCCCGTCTGCCATGCCGGACTTGTTCTAGGTGATGTAGCCAGCGACGCGGGAAATGGCATCCGTGATATTTCCCGAAAGGAGCGTCAGGGCACCGAAAACGGCGATCGTGATTACGGCCAGAACGACGCCGTACTCGGCCATGGTCTGCCCCTCCTCACGCGTCTGGAGAGCGGCGAAAAGCTTCTGCACTTGCTTCACCTCCCTTCTGGTTCTCGGGCGGCGAAGCGGGGCCGCCGACGACAGCACACCGATCGAAAAGAAGGAGGAGTGTCCTGCTTTTCTCGAGCCACTAGGTGCGGCAACATCAAGGTTGTGGATCACGCCGAATACCTCCGGTGTTCGTTTCGGCGTGGCCGCGCCGCCTATGGCTCAGTGGCCGAGTCATCGTGCGTTGAGGAGCTCTCGGTGATCCCTCGTACTGATGATTCGACCCGGCGTTCCCCTGTTCGGGGGAGGGGGGCCGAGGGCTCTTCCCCGATGAGTGGGTCACATTCCGTATGCGGTCGCGGAACTCGAACCAGAGATCCGCGCCGAAGTGGCGGCCTCGGCGCTCAACCAGATGGGAGCAAGGCAATGCCAACACGGAGATATCGACTAGGGAACCTGTTCGTCCGCCTGGTTCTGCTCTCGCTGGCCGCCGTTTCACTGGCGGTGCTGCGACCGGGCACGAGCGGGGGTGTTCATGGGCAACGGACCTTGAAGGCGAAGCGCCGATCCGGACTTCGCCGAGCCGCTGTCAGCCTGTCGTTCGCGACGCTGTTCTTCTCAGGCGCCGCCTTTTCGGCAGGAGCCGGCGACCTGATGGTCGGGCTCGTCGAGAAACAGGCTTCGACCGCCGGGGACATTTCTGTCGCCGAGCCGATGTCAGAGGAGGACGTCTGCGACGCGCGCTGGAGAAGCGAGTGGGAGGAAGGCGAATGCCCGAAGGGGGAAGCCGCAACCACCGAGGCGCGGGTCGCGGAGACAGCGTCCGAGACCTCGACCGAGGCTTCGCCCTCCGACACCGCAGCGGCGGCATCGGAAGCACCCTCACCCGAGACTGCCTCGCCCGAGACAGCCTCTCCCTCGACAGCTGCAGCAATCGCCGCGGCCGCTCAGGGTCTCGCCGCTGCCGGTGGAGGCGGGCAGGCGAACGGTGCGAACCGTGATTCGGCCGCACTCTCGCTGTCGGGAGCCGTCCGACTTCGCGCGAAGCGCAGCTTGCACGACGACGGTGCCCTGCCGGTTCTCAGGCCGAGAAAGACCCTGGGCAAGCATGCAGTGACCGCCGATCCGGAGGTGGATCTCCCCGGGATGTCGCCGACGATCTGGCTCCACCGGGCACTCCCGGACCCGACACCCCCGTCGAAGCGGCTCACCGCGTCATTCGCGCGGGACCTGAGGTTCGCCTCGAGCCGCCATCGCGTCGACTGGGCGCTCATGCTCGGTGTTCTCCGTGCGCGCGGCGAGCGGGGCTCGGAGCCGGCCCGCAAGGTTGGTCTCAACCGCCTCGCCAGGAACCTGGTGCGCCTCGGTGCGCGGGGCGACCAGTGGAACGCACTGCTCGCGCTCGAGGGCCGTACGGCGTTCGCCGACCGCGCTCTCGCCCTGACCCGATACCACCGCGCGGTGGGGCTCCGAGCTCTCGTTCGCGGCCTCGAGTCCGCAAAGCCGCGGCTGGCGAAGAAGTTGCTGGCCGACCTCCGGGTGTCCATGTACCCCGGCGGCCGCCAGGACGTCGAGTCGGGCAAGACGGATGTCCGTGTGATCGTGCTGATCCAGTATCTCGCTGAGGCCCACGGCCAGGTGACGGTCTCGAGCCTGACGAGCGGCCACGGGGTCTACTCCCGCCCCGGCGTCGTGTCGGCCCACACCTACGGGCAGGCCGTGGACATCGCGGCGCTCGAAGGCAAGAGCATCACCGGGAATCAGGCGCCGGGCGGCCTCACGGAGATGGCCGTGCGCAACCTGCTGCTCCTCCCGGCGGAGCTTCGGCCCAACCAGCTGATCTCGCTGCTCGGGCTCGGAGGGCCGTCGTTCCCGATGGGCAACCACGACGACCACATCCACGCGGGCTTCTAGAAGGACGCATGGAAGGAGTCACCCTCAAGCGGGAGAACGGCGACATCGTCTGCGACAGCTGTGTCGTGGCCGACTCGCCGGTCTCCCGCATGAAGGGTCTTCTCGGTCGCAGTGAGCTGAGGCCGGGCGAGGGGCTGCTGCTGCGCCCGGCCTCATCGATTCACACCTGCTTCATGCGCTTTCCGATCGACGCGGTGTTCCTCGACCGCGACTGGCGCGTCGTCGGAATCTCCGACGACGTCCAACCGTGGCGCGCAGCGAGCCGCCGCGGCGCGAAAGCCGTCCTCGAGCTGCCCGCGGGAGCCTCGTCGCTCCACGGCCTCGAGGTCGGCGATCTCTTGCTCGTCTGAGACCACGCTCGCGGCGTTGGGGTGTCGCCCTGCTGATGGAGGCGGGTTCGTGAAAAACAGACTAACCAGGGGTCGCCCCGCGCTGACCCTGTTCGCCGTTGCAGCGGCGGCCGGCATGTTCGCTTTCGTGTCGAACTCGTCGGCGCTGATCGGCGAAGAGTCGGCCAACGGTCACGGGACACTTCCTGCCGTGAACGAGGATGGAAAAACGGTCAAGCGGCAGTTCTCGTTCAGCGCGAGACGCGACACCGACGGGACCGTGAAGGGCCAAGCCGTCCTCCACAACCCGGCCTTCGAGGGCGCCAATGGCGCCCCCTACCAGCTCAAGGTGGACATCACCTGCATGAAGGTTTACGGGAACATCGCCGTGTTCGGCGGCACCACCAAGAGGACGAACGACCCGAACCCGGTCGACTCCGTCTACTTCAGCGTCCAGGACAACGGGGAGCCCGGGAAGGACAGGGACAAGATCAGCCGCGTCTTCTTCTTCGACGACGACCCCTTGACCACGGGCGACCCTCAGCTCTGCCTCCTCACGGGGCCGGTCGATTTCCCCCTCGAGACCATCCAGTCGGGGAACATCCAGGTCCGGGGAACACTCTGATCGAGTAGCAAAGGCGCGAGCGACGAAGCCGTTGTTTCCGGCCGACTCGTTGTTCCAGCGGTGCTTCGGTGTGATGGAACCCTATAGACAGATGGGGTTCCATCACCCTCCCGCCTCGTGCTTGACTCGCGGGTGAGATTCCACTAGCGTGGCGCGAGGCTAGTATTCACTAACTTTCAGGTCGGAGGACAGCGTGGAGGCTTCGCAGAACGGGGCCGGTGACGGCCCGGTCGTCATCGCCAACGACATCACCAGACGCTATGGCGAAGGCGATGCGGCCGTCGATGCCTTGCGCGGCGTCTCCCTCGATGTGGAGCGCGGCAAGCTGACGGCCGTCATGGGGCCGTCGGGCTCCGGCAAATCGACCCTCATGCACATCCTCGCGGCGCTCGACCGCCCGACGTCCGGTTTCGTGACGATCGCTGGCACCCGCCTGGGTCAGCTGAGCGACAAGGACGTGACGAAAATCCGACGCCAGCACATCGGGTTCATCTTCCAGTTCTTCAACCTCCTCCCGATGCTGACCGCGGAGGAGAACATCACCCTTCCGCTCGCTCTGGCAGGAGAGAAACCCGACCGGGCGTTCCTCGACGACCTGATCAAGCGTGTCGGACTCGGCGACCGGCTCAAGCATCGCCCCTCGGAGCTCTCCGGCGGCCAGCAGCAGCGAGTGGCGATCGCCCGGGCGCTCGCCTCCCGACCGACCGTGGTCTTCGCCGATGAGCCAACGGGCAACCTCGACTCGAAGACCGGCGGCGAGATCCTGGCGCTGCTGCACGACAGCGTCGAGGGCTACGGCCAGTCGATGGTGATGGTCACCCACGAGGCACGCGCGGCGGCATCC
Source organism: Actinomycetota bacterium (assembly GCA_013695385.1). Lineage (GTDB taxonomy): Bacteria > Actinomycetota > Thermoleophilia > Gaiellales > Gaiellaceae > JACDAN01. Next base: position 11,726 of record JACDAN010000068.1, read on the forward strand.
GCAGACAGGATCCTGTTCCTGGCCGACGGCAGCATCGTCAAGGACCTCGGCGGGGCAGGCGAGGAAGAGATTCTCGACACCATCCGCGAAGTCACACTGACGTGATCCGGGTCGCGCTCAGGGGGCTCGCGGGACGAAAGTTCCGCGCCGCGCTGACGGCCATCGCCGTCGTACTGGGCGTCGCAATGGTCAGCGGGACCTTCGTCCTGACCGACACGATCGACAAGGCGTTCGACGCGATCTTCTTCGAGTCGTACGCGAATACCGACGCGGCGATCAGCGGCAAGGCGCCTGACATCTCGTTCGAGGGCAGCACGGCCGAGGCCCCGGCAGTGCCGGCCTCCCTACTCGAGCGCGTGCGGCAGCTCGACGGCGTGGAGGCGGCGACCGGCAGCGTCGTCGACGAGTCCGCGACGAAGATCCTCAAGGCCGACGGCAAGGCGATCAACACCCAGGGTGCGCCGTCGTTCGGGTTCGGGATCGACCCAGAGCAGTCGCAGTTCAACCCGCTCAAACTCGTAGAAGGCACCTGGCCCGCGTCGCCCGACGAGGTGGTGATCGACGCCGGCACGGCCGACAAGCAGGGGTACGCCGTCGGCGACTCGGTTCGGATCGGGACCCTGAAGTCTGTGCAGTCGTTCCGCGTCTCCGGAGTGGCGCAGTACGGGAGCGTCAGCTCGCTCGGCACTGCCACCTTCGCCGTCTTCACGATCCCGACCGCGCAAACGCTCCTCGAACGAAAAGGGAAGTTCGACGCGATCTCGATCTCGGCGAAAGAAGGAGTGACGCCGGAGCAGCTCGTTGAGCAGATCAAGCCGGTGCTGCCCCCGACCGCGCAGGTGCGAACGGGCGTCGAGGAGGCCAACGAGGCCTCCTCGGAGGTTTCCGAGTTCACGAGCTTCATCCGCTACTTCCTGCTCGCCTTCGGCGCGGTCGCCCTCTTCGTCGGCGCCTTCGTCATCTTCAACACCATGTCGATCACGGTCGCTCAGCGGACCCGTGAGCTCGCGACGCTGCGGACTATCGGCGCTTCCCGCAAGCAGATCCGCCGAGCAGTCCTGCTCGAGGCGTTCCTGATCGGTCTCGTCGCATCGATCGTCGGATTCCTGCTGGGAGTCGGCCTCGCCTACGGCCTGAACTGGCTCTTCAAGCAGCTCGACCTCGAGCTCCCGACGACCGACATGGTCATCGCACCGAGGACGATCGTCTTCGCCTTCGTGATCGGGATCCTGGTCACCGTGCTCGCGGCGTTCGTCCCATCTCTCCGGGCGACGCGGGTGTCCCCGATCCTCGCCGTCCGTGAGGGTGCCGAGCTACCGCGGGGCCGTTTCGCCCGGTACACGCCGTTCGTGGCGCTCGCGATCCTGGCCCTGTCGCTCTTCCTGCTCGGCCGAGCGGCGTTCACGGACGAGCTCGCGACCGGGCAGCGGTTCCTGTTCATCGGCGTGGGCGTGTTGCTCCTGTTCGTCGGAGTCGCCATGATCTCGTCGAAGCTCGTCCGTCCACTGGCGGCGCTGGTCGGCGTTCCCGGTGAGAAGCTGACCGGGATCTCGGGTTTCCTGGCGCGGAGGAACACGCTCCGGAATCCGGGTCGTACCGCCGCCACCGCGGCCGCCCTCATGATCGGCCTGGCGCTCGTCACCTTCGTCGCCGTGCTCTCCAACAGCATGAAGGCGTCGAACCGCGGCGCGATCGAGGAGCAGATCGCTGCCGACTTCGTCGTCACCTCGCAGGACGGCTTCACGCCGTTCGTCTCCGGTGCCGGCGACGCAGCCGAAAGCGCGCAGGGGATCGAGCTGGCCACGAGCGTCCGCTCCGAGGTCGGCAAGGTCGCGAACACGGACAAGTACGTGACGGGCATCGAGCCGGACCGGATCTCATCCGTCTACAAGTTCGACTGGGCCGACGGCTCCGACGCCGCGCTCCAGGATCTCGGCGAGTTCGGCGCCATCGTCGACAAGGACTTCGCCGAGGATCGCAACCTCGTGATCGGAGACCGTTTCCGGTTTCTCTCCGGCTCGGGCAGGGCGACAACGCTCGAGGTCAAGGCGACCTACGATCCCCCGCCCTTCTACCAGCTGCTCGGCACGGTGAGCATCTCGAAGGCCACGTTCGACAAGCTCCACGACCGGCCGCGGAACCAGTTCACGTTCATCAACGTTCCGGGCGATCCGACCGAGCAGGCGGAGAAGCCGCTCGAGGCGGCGCTCGCGACCTTCCCCGACGCGAAGGTGCAGACGCGCGAAGCCTGGATCACCGAGCAGGACGAGGAGTTCAACCAGTTCCTGACGATGCTCTACGTGCTCCTCGCGCTGTCCGTGATCATCAGCATCTTCGGCATGATCAACACGCTCGCGCTGGCCGTCTTCGAGCGGACGCGCGAGCTCGGAATGCTGCGGGCCGTTGGCATGACCCGCTGGCAGGCACGGACCATGATTGGCACGGAGAGCGTGATCACCGCACTGATCGGCGCTGCGATCGGACTGCCGCTCGGAATCTTCCTGGCCGCGCTGGTCATCAAAGCGCTCGAGCAGTTCGACGTGCGCTTCTCGATCCCGCTCCAGCCGCTCATCGCCTTCGCGATCGTCGCCGTGGTCGTCGGCGTGATCGCGGCGATCCTGCCGGCGAGGCGCGCCGCCCGCCTGAACGTTCTCCAAGCCCTGCAGTACGAATAACGTGCAAAGAGCACTGTGCCCTCCGGCGTCGCACTCCCAGTGGCGCCCCAGGAACGGGAGTGCGTAGGTTCTCTCCGTGGTCTGGGCCATCTCCGGCGGTGCGGGTTTTCTCGGCCTGCACCTCGCCCGCCGACTCGTGGCCGACGGGCACGAGGTGCGGTCGCTCGACCTCGGCGCGCTCGACGACCTGCCTCTCGAGGGCAAGGTGGAGGAGCTCCGAGGCGACATCCGCGACGAGGGGGCCTGTCGCGAGCTGGTGGAGGGCGCGCGGATCCTCGTGCACGCTGCCGCTGCTCTTCCGATCCGCGGAGGGCGCGACGAGATCCGGTCCGTCAACGTCGACGGGACGGTGACGCTGCTCTCGGCGGCCGCCGAGGCCGGCGTCAAGCGCGTCGTCTTCATCTCCTCGACCGCCGTCTACGGCGTCCCGGAGAAGCACCCGATCGAAGAAGACGACCCGCTGGTCGGGGTCGGGCACTACGGCGAGTCGAAGATCGACGCGGAGGGGGTTTGCCGAGCGTTCATGCGCCGCGGGCTCGACTGCGTCATCGTGCGGCCGAAAACGTTCATCGGGCCGGAGCGGCTCGGCGTCTTCGAGATCCTCTTCGACTGGATCCGCGACGGACGGCGAATCTACGTGCTCGGCGACGGCCTGAACCGCTACCAGCTCCTCGCCGTCGAGGATCTCGTCGAGGCGATCGTCCTCGCTGCGCGCAAGCGCGCCGCCGCGGGAGTGACCCTGAACGTGGGGGCTAGCGAGTTCGGCGCCGTCCGCTCTGACCTCCAGGCGTTGATCGACCACGCCGGCTCGTCCAGCCGGCTGACCCCGGTGCCCGTCCGCCTCGCCGAGCTAGCCCTGCGGGCGCTCGAGCTCGCCCGCGTGTCGCCTCTGGCCGAGTGGCACTACAAGACCGCGCACCGAGACTCGTTCGTGGACACCTCGAGGGCGGAGTCAGTCCTCGGCTGGAGGCCGCGGCTCTCCAACGCCCAGGCGCTGATCGAGACCTATGACTGGTACCTCGCTCATCGCGATGAGGACGGTGGCGCCGCCGGCGTCACGCACCGCGTCCCGTGGGATCAGCAAGCCCTCGGTCTGCTCAAGCGGGTGAGCTGACGGTCTTCGTAGCCCCCGCGGCTACGCCCTTCAGGCCTCCTCGTTCGGATCCTCGTCGGCCGCCAACTTGAGTGAGCCCTGCTTGGCCTCCTGGAAGTGGCGCTCCTGAATCGGCGTCGCCCACTGGACGAGCTCCTGGATCCCGCCGATTCCGGCGCGCTGGTTCATCGTTCCGAGTACCTGCCAGTGGCCGACCTCGCCTGCCTCGGCCATGGTGAGAAACTCGAAGCCGTCGAGACCGTCGGCGTCGTCCCCGAGGTAGGTCTGCATCATCTCGGTCGCCTCCTGCTTGGTCTCGCGTGCCTTCTCGAGAATGGCCGTCTTCTTGCCGTCGAAGCTTTCGGCGATCTGCGTCGTGCGCTCCTCGGTCTCGGTGGCCTCCTTGCGCATCTTCTGAAGCTGCTGTTTCAGCTCTCCGTCGTCCACGAGCTTCTCGATCTTCTCCGTGGCGCCCTGCGCAGCCTGCGCGAGCCCGATGACCTCGGCCACCTTGGTCTCGAGATTTGTCAGTTCAGCCATGCCGTTCCTCCTTGGTCGCGTGTCTCTCTCGCTTACCCAGAGGACGTCCGGTGAAACGGCTCGCGATGTCGACATACGCCGCCTCTAGACTCACCGGCGTGGCCGTCACGCCGGAAGTGATAGCTCAGGGCTCCATCCCCGTCCTCGACCACGGCTTCGTCCGGCTGGATGCTGCGATGGCCGACGACCTCTCCGTCGTCAACGGCGCCCGCGTCAGCTTCGCCAAGCACAAGTCGGAGCTGGACGACGGGGACGCCGGCCTGATCCGCTTTCTCATGCGCGAGCGCCATGGAACGCCCTTCGAGCACAACGCATTCCGCTTCCACATCCGAACCCCGATCTTCGTGGCGAGAGAGTGGTTCCGGCACAGGATCGGCTCGTTCAACGAGTTCTCGATGCGCTATGCGCGGGCGACGGACGACTTCTATCTCCCCGAGCTCGCGGATGTGCGCACGCAGGTCGGGAAGCCCGGTGCCTACTCCTTCGAGCCGGTGCCGGCCGAGGTCGCGGAGACCACCCGAGAGGAGCTTCGCACGGTGTACGAGGCCGCCTATTCCGCTTATGAACGGCTGGTCGAGCTTGGCGTGGCG
>JACDAN010000083.1 GCA_013695385.1 Actinomycetota bacterium
CCGATCACCGTCTCCTTCGTCCGCAGCGGGACGGCGAGGACGTTCCGCGTCTGGAAACCGCTCTGCTCGTCGATGCCGCCGTAGAACCGCGCGTCGCCGCTCGGGTCGTCGACGATCGCCGGCTCGCCGTGCTCGACGACCCAGCCGGCGATCCCCGTGCCCGCCGGGATGCGCTGCCGCATGACGTCCTTCGCCGGCGCTCCCGTCGCCACGGCGATCTCGAGCTCGTTCCGGTCCTCGTCGAGAAGGAAGAGCGAGGTCGTCTCCGCCTCGAGCAAGTCGGCCCCGGAGCGCATGATCAGCGCGAGCAGCTCGTCCACGTTGAGCGTCGAGTTGAGCAGGCCCGTGATCTCGATCAGGCGGTTGAGGGTTCCGACCTCGTGCTCGAGTCTCCGTCCGAGCTCCGCGATCTGCTTGTCCTTGTCGTCCACGCTGTCGGCCATTGTCGCTCCTCTCTAGCCTCAATGCCTAGCCGGCCGCGGCAGCGGTCTCGCTCTGCCGCGCGGCCATGAAGTGCTCGACGAAGTCGGTGGTGACGTCGCCGGAACGAAACTGCGCGTCCGCGAGAATCTCCTGGTGGAACGGGATCGTGGTCTTCACGCCCCGCCCCGAGATCTGGAACTCCGCGAGCGCACGCCGCATCCGGTCGATCGCGCGCTCGCGGTCGGGCGCCCACACGATCAGCTTCGCGATCAGCGAGTCGTAGAACGGGCTGACCATCCAGCCGGGGTAGCAGTGGGAGTCGACCCGCGTCCATGGTCCTCCGGGAGCGACATACGTCTCGAGCCGGCCTGCCGTCGGGACGAAGTCCCTCTCGGGGTCCTCGGCGTTGATGCGGCACTCGATCGCGTGCCCCTGGAACTCGACGTCGTCCTGCGCGACCGAGAGGGGCTCGCCGGCCGCGACCCGGATCTGCTCCTGGATCAGGTCGACGCCGGTGATCATCTCGCTGACCGGGTGCTCGACCTGGATCCGTGCGTTCATCTCCATGAACGCGAAGTTGCCGTCCTGGTCGAGCAGGAACTCCATCGTCCCCGCACCCGTGTAGCCAACCGAGAGCGCGCCGTTGACCGCCTTCTCGCCGATCTCCTTTCGCATCTCGGGCGTGAGGTGGATCGAGGGTGCCTCCTCGATCAGCTTCTGGTGCCGCCGCTGGACCGAGCAGTCGCGCTCCCCGAAGTAGACGCCGCTGCCGTGCTCGTCGCACACGATCTGGATCTCCGTGTGACGCGGTGCCTGCAGGTAGCGCTCGATGTAGACGGCGCTGTCCTTGAAGACGACCTGCGCGGTGGACCTCGTCGCCCGGTAGGCGTCGGCGAGCTCCTCGGGCTTCCAGACGACGGTCATGCCGCGCCCTCCGCCACCGGCGACGGCCTTGATGATGACGGGGTAGCCGATCTCGTCCGCGATCGTGCGAGCGTCGTCCGCGGTGGCGACGGGATCCACGGTGCCGGGGAGGAGCGGTAGGCCGGCCTTCTGCATCAGCTCGCGCGCCGTCGCCTTGTCCCCCACCTTCTCCATCACCTCCGGCTTCGGGCCGATGAACGTGAAGCCCTCGTTGGCGCAGATCTCGGCGAAGTACGGATCCTCGGAGAGGAACCCGTAGCCCGGGTGGATCGCGTCGGCGCCCGTCTTCTGCGCGGCGCCGATCACGCTCGGGATGTGCAGGTAGCTGCGGCCGGACGCGGGCGGGCCGATATGCACGGACTCGTCCGCGAACCGCACGACGGCCGATTCGGCGTCCGCGCTCGAGTAGACGGCCACGCTCTTGATCCCGAGCTCGCGGCAGGCGCGCGCGACCCGGAGGGCGATCTCGCCGCGGTTCGCGATCAGCACCTTCTCGAACATCTGCCTACTCGTCCGCCGGGTCGAGGTAGACGAGCACCTGCTCGAACTCGACCCACTCGCCCTCCGCCGCCGCGAACTCCGCAACCTTGCCGCTGCGGTCGGCCTTGACTTCGTTCATGAGCTTCATCGCCTCGACGATGCCCACGGTCTGACCTTCGTCGACGACGTCA
>JACDAN010000107.1 GCA_013695385.1 Actinomycetota bacterium
TGCCACGACCTCGAACTCGTGCCGCTCGCTGATCGCGGCCTGGTGGATGTGGCCGGCGAGGATCAGCTCCGCCCCGGCGTCGACGAGGCCCGCAAGCACCCGGCTTCGCTTCCTGACTGGGCGCTTCCGGGAGCGCCAGGGGGCGCCCAGCAGATGGTGGTGAAGGACGACGACCCGAAGTGCGTCGGGCGGCGCGTCGATGAGGAGCGTTGCGGCTCGCTCGATTTGGTTCGCACGAATCCGGCCCGACTGCTGCAGCCAGGGGCGCACGGAGTTCATGCCGACGACGAACAGCGCGTCGGACCGGTAGACGGGCTCGGTCGTCTCCCAGTGCCGCTCGAACTCCCGGAACGTCCTCGTGAAGCGCGCCACAGGCGTGTACGGGATGTCGTGGTTGCCCGGAACGGCAAGGACGGGAACACCGAGGCCACGCAGGAAATCCGCTGCACGGGCGTGCTGGTCGCCTCGGCCTCGGTGCGTCAGGTCTCCGCTCGCGATCACGAGCTCGGGCGCGAGCCGCTCGATCAGGTCGGCGAGACCCGGCTCGATGCGCCGTTCAACGGCACTCCCGGTGTGGAGGTCCGAAAGGTGGAGGACTCGTGTCCGTGACCGGGACACCGCCGGGGCAGGCTATACACTCAGAACATGGTCGACGAGCCGACCGAGATCTTCGACGATCTCTATCTGGGGCTTCGAGCCGGGGGCGCGTTGCGCAAGAAACGGCGCGGAGAGCCCCTGACGACCGAGGAGCAGGAGGCGCTCGGCCGGTGGCACCGGCTCTCCCGGGTCCGCAAGGCCGTGACCCTTGGCGCCTTCACCCTCGGGACGTTCGGGCTGGGCTTCACCATCGGCGGCCTCATCTTCGGCAAGTGGCGGAGGGCGTAGGTCGCTCTAGTTCTCGGCGTCCTGCGCCGTGAACAACACGGTCGGCACCTCTTCCCCAGCGGGATCGATGTCTCGCACGATCACGTCGAAGAGCGTTGCAGCGACAGCGGCGAGCGGGATCGCGAGCAGCACGGCGAACTCGCCGAAGAGAAGCGCCGCCGCGGCGACCGAGACGAGGACGACGAGCGGAGAGAGCCCCACGGCCTCGCCGAGCACGCGGGGGATCACGAGATAGTCCTCGAGGAGCCGGACTATGAGGACGACGAGACCGGCCGCGATAGCCACGCCGATCGACTGCGTGAGGCCGACCCCCACAGCTAGCGCGCCAGCCGCCAGCGGCCCGATCACGGGGACGATCTCGACGATGCCGGCGAAGATCGCGATCAGCAGCCAGAACGGCAGGCCGATTGCCCAGAAGGCGACCGACAAAACGGTCGCTACAAGCGTGATGAGGAGTGCCTGGCCGCGGACGTAGGCACCGAGCTTGAGGTCGATGAGATTCCACGTGTCCCGCACGAGCTTGCGGCGAGGCCGGGGGATCAGCGAGGTGACGAAGCGAACGGCGTCGTCGCGTTCGAAGATCCAGTAGGCGGCGGTCGCCAATACGAACAGGAGGCCGACCGCGATCTCGACTCCGACCAACGTGATCTCGAGAGCCGGGTCGACGATCTCCTCGGGGCGCGGCAACCGCTCCAACCGACTGTTCAGCCAGTCGAGGAGCTCGCCCTTGGCGCCGGCTTCGTCCTTGGAATCCCCGATCGCTTTCTGTACCTGGTTGACGGCGCGGGGGACGACTGCCCAAAGGAGAAGGCCGAGAAGCCCGAACAGCACGGCGTAGTGAAGGAGGACGCCGGCTCCGCGCGGAATTCGCCAGCGGCGCAGAGCCTCCACGCCCGGCCGCATTGCCGCGGCGATCGTGAAGGCGAGGAAGAGGAGCGCCAGTAGGACCTTCAGCTTCCAGAGGGCAAGCGCGGCAACGACGACCGCGAGGATTACGATCGTGGCGACGAAGGCGCGGCGTGCAGTGTCCTTCATTCGTTGTGTTTGGCCGCGTTTGGCCTAGAGGAAACGTCCGGTCGGGAGCGAAGCGGCCGAAGTGATCGTCGACCGGAACGAGGAGGTCTGCATGGAGGCGCGCCGCCACGGGATCGTCCTGACGCGCCCGCTCGTCTCGGCCGTAGTGCTGGCGAGTCTCGGAGGTGTGGTGACAACGCTACCTCAGCCGCTAGCGCTGGTCGGTGTCGCAGTCGTCGTGCTCGGGGCCCTCGTCGCTCTCCGTGCCGTGTGGCGATGGGAGCGGACTCGGGTCGTCGTGACGACCGAGAAAGTCTTCGTCGTGAACGGAACCTGGCGCCGGCGCGCGCGAGCCGTACGGCTCGCGGCGGTCGAGGCCGTCGAGCTCGAGCAGTCGTTCCCGGGCCAGCTCCTCGGCTACGGCACAGTTGTCGTCGGCCCGCTGGCTCTCGACCACGTCCCGCGGCCGAAGAGCCTCTACCGCCTCGTCGAACGCCTGAGCGCCTAGCC